>JBHADS010000571.1:0-7306 GCA_041855185.1 Lautropia sp.
GCTGCTCGACGAACCCACCCTCGGCCTGGCCCCGCTGATCATCGCCCAGATCTTCGAGATCATCGAAACCATCCGCAACGAAGGCGTCACCGTCTTCCTCGTCGAACAGAACGCCAACCGCGCCCTCCAACTGGCCGACCGCGGCTACGTCCTCGAAAACGGCCACATCATCCTCGAAGACACCGGCGACAACCTGCTGGCCAACGACGACATCCGCAAGGCGTATCTGGGGGTTTGAGCGCCCCCTCGACCCGGCTCGAGCTCAGGACACTCAAGCGGTAAGCACGCTCCCACCGTATCGAAGCACCTGCTCGTCCGCGCTGACCAGGACCATTCCCTCCGCCCTCGCCTGCGCGATCAGCAGGCGATCGAAGGAGTCCTTATGGAAATTGGGCAGTCCCTGCACCATGACGGCATGCATGCCGCTGACGGGCAGCTCCTGATAGCCATTATCGAAAAGCGCCCTGCGAAACAAGGACGCATCAACCTGAAAGTCCTCTCGCCCCAAAGAGGACTTGATGGCAATCTCCCAGATGCTTGCCGCACTGAAGAACAGTTCGTTGAAAGCGGACTCAACGATTTCCCGGACAGGTGAATCCGGTCTCAACCGGTCTTCAGCCAGCCAGAGCAGCACGTGCGTATCGAAGAGATACTTCATTTCTCGCCCAATCCGAACAGGTCGAGAATTTCATCCCGCCCCATCGTATCGAAGTCCGCAGGAACCTTCAGCTTGCCTTTCATGAAGCCGATTCTGCGCGGCGCCTGAACGGCTGACTCCCAGGGAGACAGCTTCGCCAGAGGCTTGCCGGCTTTGGCAATAACCACGGTCTCACCCTGAGCGACTCTTTCGAGCAAGCGAGAGAGATGCGTTTTTGCTTCGTGGACGTTGACTTGCTCCATGACAGCATGGCTCCTCAAATTTATTAGTCAAGTCTACTAAACTAAGTCAACAAGATCAAGTCAACCATGATCTCCCAAGGAGTTGGCAAGACATCATTCGCGGTGTTCGTGCACAGAGGCAGCAATACCCCAGACCACCTTCTGGTATCTACCGGGTATCGGCCCCCAACGCTTCCGGTTCAACGCACTTGCTGTAATGACAGAAAAACCGGGAACCGGTAGCCCTGCACTCGGCAAAAAGTCTACTCAAATCGCAGCCCCTCTTGCTGCCTCGCCCGCTCTCGTTCTTCCTCATAGCGGATGCGCTCCAACGCTCGCCCCCGCAACCGTGCGACGCACTCCGCATGTGATGGCCCCAACATAGCTTCCAATTGTTCGAACAAGGGAAGACGCCTCCTCAATATCTCCGCCAGAGACCCTGACCATCCCCCATTAGGGGGCTCAACAATTCGGCTGGCAAGCCCCTCAGCAACTTTAGTCTTTAGCCCATCAGGCGCATTCATCAACAACTCACGGGCCTGATCCGACCAGACCAACGCTGTGCCCTCTCTCTCCCGCTCAAACGCTTGCACCAAGGGCGCCACATGAACCCAGCGCGCCTCCGGCCCCGACTGACACCAGGAGATAAGAGTGCCACTTGGAACCTTCTCCAGGACACCCTTTTCTCCGTCACCTTCAAGCCGATGCCTACGCTCAACCGCAGCCTCATCCGAGTCATCCCCAACGAGGATATCCAGCGCGATCTCTGGCTGAAGCTCGAACAGGGAACTAATTGCTCCTTCCTGTCCGTTCCCGAATAACCACTCATTCCCCATTCTGAGACGTACACCGTCAATGACCCGAACCGCATGTGAGCGCGCATCTTCACCTGCAAGAAAATATCTGGCCAGATTCCCAAGATCATGAGAGTCGTCCGGGTCAAACCACCTGCTTGCACCAACATCGCCAAGAAACTGAACCACTGCGTCTCGAACGGCTTCGTCCGGAGGGGCCTCGTTCCCAACGCAGTACATGGAGAGCACGTCAAGCAACACACGCTTTCCAAGATCTCCTCTTGAACACAGCCCTTCAATCAGCCTCACAAGCTGGGCCTCAGACAGCAGCCACGTTGCCCGTCCGACTGACAACTTGATGAAATCGTTCACTGGAACGGCTTCATCCACCAGCAGTCTCAACAACCGCTCAACCCCTGCGTGGTCAAGTGGCACGCTGGTTTGCAAGCTTGGCAGCCATCTCGCCAATTTCGGCCGGAGCATAGCTTCATCCAGCAAGGTATTAAACAGCCCCTTGTCGCGCAGAAAAACACCGGCCAGGAATCCCCGAAGAACCGAGACATCTCCCTGATCTTCAGGATGCCTTTCAAACGCCTGAACGAGAACATCCCAGACAGAGCGAATGTCCAGAGTCCCCTCGGCCAAACCTTCCCCAAACGCGCTCTGATGGCCAATGCGCACAGCT
This sequence comes from Lautropia sp., assembly GCA_041855185.1. Taxonomy (GTDB): domain Bacteria; phylum Pseudomonadota; class Gammaproteobacteria; order Burkholderiales; family Burkholderiaceae_E; genus Lautropia. Next base: position 2,359 of record JBHADS010000571.1, read on the forward strand.
GTCACCAATTCAGCAATGGCCGAAAGACTTTGCTCGGCACGAGCAGCCTCCCTCCCAATGCCTTTGACGAAGGCTTGCTGATCTTGTCCTTCATAGACTTCATCATTGTCATTCGAGGGGCCTCCGTGGCGATAGTTGAGCACAAATGTTCGTATGCGAGCGATCAGGCTTTTAGGGACTCCATCCGCCTCCAGACGCTCAAGTCGCCTCCTGCTTTCTCCCGAAAGCTCCTTGCCATCAAAACCCAATGTTTGGCGAACGGCTATCCACCCCTTTTCCCAACCCTTTGCAAACAGAGCGCCGGCCGCGTCCTCCAATGCATCCTCCGCGCCCGATCTCCATAATGAGCGAAAGCTAGCCGCGAGCACATCGCCCACCTCATTTGCCGACGGGCAACTACTCGCCCCTACCTCTTTTGCCAACAAGATGAACTGTTTCAGCCAATCTCGTGCCTCACTCCGACCCGGGCTCCAGCCATAGTCACGATCACGCGCACCGAAGCCGAAACCATGCCAGGACCAAAAATCTCTTGCTTCAAGCGAGGCTGACAAGCAGTAAACTGCAACCCGCCAAACCTCACCCTTGTCCGATCGGAGTGCTTGCCTCAGCCACTCGACGCGCTGCGATGTCTTCGCGTGCGTCCCTGAAAGAAACATCAAGAACAGCGATGCCATGACCTCTGCCCCCAGATTCGGCCTGCATGAACCGCTGACAGGGTTGGGTGCTTCAATGCGCGCAAACCTCCCGAGCGCATCCAGACAACGCTCGAAATACTCTGCGTCGTAGGCAATCGCACGCAAAACAGAAATCAGTGCCTTCTGGCTATCCTCATTACTCTCGGGCGACAGCAGTCTTTCTGACTGTTCCGTGCTCAGCGCGCGCTCAATAGCGTCCAGCACAACGCTGGGAGCGACAGGAGCCACATTGACCAACGAAGCCATCTGTATCGACCTCGGCCCATACTTGTCTTCCCAAGGATAGGCTGCAATATCGCCCAACCAGCCTCTCGATGACAGCCATTCACACACGACTTTCCGCCCTTTCTGTGAATCATGCAAATAGCTCAAACGGTGAGAGAAGGAACGCAGCAATCGTCCTTTCTCCGGACCGGATTCCGTTCTTCGATGAACTGAGGCCATCAGTGGGCCGGCCGGCAGGTCTTTCACCTGAGCCCCCCCCTTCCCACCATCGGATCGAACCTCAAAATCCCCAAACATCTGCCGCTCGATCAGTTTGTAGGGAATGGACTCCAGAGCCTGAGCCGCGAGGGTATTGGCAATCGCATGAGGTAACACTGCCCTCCAATCTCCTCGCTGCTGTACAAGCCCTCTTCGTTGTAGCTCAGCGACCTGGCGATAAAATGAAACAACTGACATATCCGCCAGCACAGCAAGCCGAGCCAACTCTCCCTCTACGTCATCGCCATCAAACGAGTACACCAACGCACACGCTTGCGCAGCGATCATCAGATTCTGATCAACCTCATTGCGCTGCCAGAACAATCTTTTGAACAGTTCATCGTCCGAAAGACCAGCCAGAGAGTCCTTCTCTCCTACCGTACCAGCGAGCGCAATCGCCACCCGTGCATTGCCGTCTGAAAACTTCGCAATGGTTTCGACATTGATTTGGGAAACATCAGGAAACTGCTGCTGAACGATCTTCTGGATCAAATCATCAGACCCACCCTCCAGCCGGAACACCTCAGTTTCATTCGGCAGATCCTCCCGAATGTCGTACTCGACCGTCAGAACACTGACCCGGCCAGCCGCATTGCCCCCCTCGTTCAGCAGCTTCGTCAATTCAGCGTGCAATGACGGCGCACAGTTGTCGACGACAAGAACAGCCGTGCCATGACGACGCAACAACTCGCCCAGCAGGACAAGCGGTGCAGGACTCGGGTCGCTCGCAGTATCGGTATAAAGCGCCCACGCTTGCGGCAAGGCCTGAGTCTCCGGGTCATCCACGGTTTGAGCAGCATCCGTTGCAGCGCTCCCCAACAACGCAGGCGCTTCCACCGCCTCAAACAGCGCCTGCACGAATCGTGTTTTGCCAACACCCGACAATCCCACCAGACGGACAGATGTCTGCTCCTTCCTGAGCGCTTTCCGGACGCACTTCAACCCCTCCAGCAGTGTCAAGCGCCCGTCACCGCTCCTCGGATCAATAAAGCGTGCCTTCTCATCAGGCAGGTATGCTGTGCCATCCGCCTGACCGGAAGCAAGGGCCTCCTGCCCTTCTGTGGCCCCCTTCACACCCTGCGCTTTACCACGCCAGCCAGTCCAGTTCCCGTATGGCTTCCATCCATGCACGGCTCGCCCCGTCAGCTGCTGATGCACCCATGCAACGACAGGGGGAAACTCATTCACCCAATCCGCAAGACGCCGTGCGTCGTAATAGTCGAGGCAAGCATTACCCAGCCCTTCCTCGCCTTGCGCCGCTTGCTGCATGGCAGCTTGTCGCTCACCGAGCCGTTTGTCGGCCACGGAGTCCCGCGCCGCGATGATGTAGGCACCTCCCTCCCTGATCAATGCTGCGATAGAAGGCAGGAGCTTATCCTTCTTCCCCTGCCTCATCTCCTGCCTGATGTAGGCCGGTCGCATCTCAGTTGCCTTGACCTGAAAGCCAATCGAGCGACGGGGAAGCCAGCGAGGCTGCCGGTCTGAGTCCTCCAGCCGGACCCGTACATCTATTCCACCATCAGACTCTCGCTGATCCCCACCCCAGGTCACGCGGGAACGGGGCATCCCCTCAGCCTCCACACTTGCCATGCAGAGACGGGCAACAAGCTCCCTGAAGGCCACATCATCCAGTCCGGCAATATCCTGCTCCGCAACTTCAAACAGGAACGAACCCGCTGATCGGTGCATCTGACCAGCGGCATCTCCATCAATCGGACGATCTGTTTTTTTAGCGCGAGAAGCTGCCATGATCTTGAGGGAAAGGGCTTGACGTGAAAGGCAAGTGTACTGCGGAGGATTTGCCCCAAGCCGCAGTGCGTCAAGCGCAAGCCCCTCCCCCTGAACCTCGACGCGCTTCAGGTGTTGCAAGAACGCTGGAGCGCCCCCTTCGATGACACCTCCGCCACGCCCTGTTTGTCTGGTAGCGCCTCTCCGTGCGTCTCCTCCACATGCTCTACCTTTCTCATTTCCCTCACCCCTGAGCGCAGTTTCGGGTTAGCCTAGAACCTCTCATGCACAGATGCACTCCTGACTCCTCCAAGAACCACCTACATGCACCTCGACCTCAGCGCTCTTTTCTGGCTCAACCCACCCAGACAATCCCACGTCGGGCAGGATGAAATCCGTATCGTCACCGAGCCGCATACCGATTACTGGCAACGCACCTACTACGGTTTCCAGAACGACAACGCACACGCGCTGCTGACCAGAACCCGCGAGCCCTTCTTTTCATTCATCGTAAGAACGGCCTTCGACAGCAAGCGACGTTTCGATCAGTGCGGCGTGCTGGTCTACCAGAACGGCGACAACTGGCTGAAAGCGTCCATCGAGTACGAGAATGAGCGCTTTCAGCGCCTGGGCAGTGTCGTCACCAATCATGGCTATTCCGACTGGGCCTCCACCGACATTCCTGCCGCCCAGCGCAGCATGTACTACCGGCTCAGCCGCCGGCAGAGCGACTTCTGCGTGGAATGCTCGGAGGACGGTATCCACTTTCGCCAGATGCGCATCGCCCATCTTTTCGAGGGGGCGGACGAGATCAATGTGGGCATGTATGCGTGCAGCCCCGAAGCCTCGTCCTTCACGGCTACCTTCACAGACTTCCGGTTCACCGAATGCGCCTGGCAGGCGCACCAGTAGCCTCAGCCAGCGCCTGCAAGCACATCAGCAGCCACTGATGGCAGCGGGCCACGGTATCGATTCGGACGGCTTCATCGGGCGAGTGGGCGCCGGTGATGGTGGGTCCGAAGGAGATCATCTGCCAATGCGGATAATGCGTCGACAGAATCCCGCATTCGAGACCGGCGTGGATCGCTTTCACAGGTGGTTTGTGGCCGAATAATTTTTCGCCGGTCTGCTGGAAGATGCGAACCAGGTCGGAGTCCGGTTGCGGCTGCCAACCGCCGTAGTCGCCATCGAAGTGCGATTGCCCGCCCGCCAGCCGCAGCACACTCGCCATCCGGCTGGCCAGATCGGCTTTCTGTGATTCGGAGGAGGAGCGCAGCAGGCAATTGATCCGCAGCGCACCGTTCTCGCAGTCGACCGAGGCCAGATTGGTCGAGGTCTCGACCAACCCCGCCATCGTCGTGCTCATCCGATCGACACCATTGGGCAGTGCACGCAGCACATCCAGCAGACGCTGGCTGTGCTCGATCACCTGCCCGATCTCGCCGGCGGGCTCCAGACTCAGCACCAATCCCTGATCGTCAGCGCTCAGTCCGCGGCTGATCTGCTGCTGCAATTCGGCCAACCGTGCACGCACCTTCGCAGCGGCCGCCTCGTCGGGCAGACCGATCAGCGCCGAGGCTTCACGCGGAATCGCATTGCGCAGATTGCCGCCCGCCAGCTCGGCGATCTCCGTGGCGCCGATCGCCACCAGCGCCTGCACCAGAATGCGGATGGCATTGCCACGCCCACGATGGATATCGACGCCCGAATGTCCGCCGCGCAGACCGCGCACCTGCAATCGATAGGCCGGCATCTGCACCGCACGTGTGCTGTACGGCACCGAGAAACTGCCATCCAGTCCGCCAGCACAACCGATGCACAGCTCGCCTTCATCCTCATAATCGAGATTGATCAGATAGCGCCCCTGCAGCCAATCCGCCTGCAGTCCGAGCGCACCAACCATGCCGGTTTCCTCGGTGCTGGTGAACAGCGCCTCCAGCGGCGGATGCGTCAGCGATGTATCGGCCAGCACCGCCAGCATGATGGCCGCACCGATGCCGTTGTCCGCGCCCAGCGTGGTGCCCTCGGCAGTCACCCAGCCA
>JBHADS010000572.1:0-4791 GCA_041855185.1 Lautropia sp.
CCCTTGCTGCTCTACGATGGGCCGCTGTTCGAGCGCGTCGACAGCCGGCTGCTGGGCAGCTGGATGATCACCATTGCCGCCGTGCTCACCTTCGTCTCGATGGTCTATTACCTGAAACAGGCGTGGCCGCAACTGCAGGCGCAGGATCGCCCGACCCCGACGGACGAGCCCTGAGCGCCCGGACCGGCCCTCAGGCACGGCGGGCCTGTCGCAAGGGGGGCTGGCTTTCAGCCTCGGATGGGCCCGCAGCCGCTGAATGCCGTCGGCCCTGGAACGGTGTCAGACATGCTCACTACACCTCCCCTTGAACGTCACGCTGCGTCCTTTCGGATGCGACGTAGAAGCGTGCCCGGTACTCGCCGGGAGGCAGCCCGACGAGTTTCTGGAAAAGCTTGCGGAAAGTACTGGTATCTGAATAGCCCACATCCCAGGCGATCCGGTCGACAGGCAGTATCGTCGTCTGCAGCATCTCCTTGGCGCGGTTGACACGCATGCGCTGCACATACTCCCCGGTGGTCAGGCCGGTGGCTTTCTTGAACCGGCGCAGCAGGGTGCGTTCTTCCAGCCCGGCCAGCTCTGCCAGTTCCGCCAGAGCGATTTTGCGCTTGTCCGAAGCATGCAGCCAATGCTGGACCTTCAGGACCGTGCTGTCACCGTGTTTGAGATTCGGCGCAAATGCGCTGTAGTAACACTGTTCGCGGCCGGGAGGATCGATCAGCAGCAAACGGGCGGTATCCAGCATCACGGAAGCCCCCAGGCAGCGCTCCACGAGGCGTAATCCCAGATCAGTCCAGGCCATGGCGCCCCCTGCCGTGATGATGTCCCCGTCGTCGATCACCAGACGGTCGGTATTCAGTCGGACCTTGGGATAACGAGCGCGAAAATCGTTTTCGTAAGCCCAGTGCGTCGTGGCCTGGCGCGAATCGAGCAGCCCGGTTTCCGCCAGCAGGAAAGCGCCTGCACACACCGAGCACAGCAGGACACCGCGCTGATGCTGTTCACGCAGCCACGGAAGCAGTGGTGCTGCCGCATCCGCAGGGATCGGCCCTGCGAGGCTGGGAGGTGCAACCAAGGCTGTCAGCTGATCCCGAGGCTGGGAAGCGCTGTCGAACACGCGCTCGATAGTGCCCTGCGCTTCTGCCGGTTGCCAGTGGCTGATGCGCAGCCGTCGCGCCTGCCGATCGTCCTGCTTCGAGGCGGCCTGGTTTGCAACCGAGAAAAGATCAGTCAGCCCGAGAACGGCTGCTGACTGCACACCCGGATAGAGCACCAGGCCGATTTCGATGAGCACGCTTCCCATATGTCGATATTAGCCTTCTATTTGTCGATTTCGCCACTTCTGCCAGGCGAGGGATTCCAACAGAATGCGTCTGTATCGAGATCACCTCATCCTCATTTACGGAGCGTATCCATGAAAATATCTCACCTCCTGCGCGGTGCAGTGATTGCCATCGGTGTCACCACGCTTGCCGCTTGCACGGCCACCGCCACCCAGACGGAAACTGCCCGTACCAATACCCCCAATGCAGTCCAGTTCCAATTGCTCAGGAATGCGACGCTCAAACTGAACTACGCTGGGACGACATTCCTGGTCGATCCCATGCTGGCAACCAAGGGAGCGTATCCCGGTTTTGAAGGTACTGCCCGCAGTGAGCTGCGTATCCCGCTGGTTGATCTTCCGGTGCCAGTCAATGAGGCACTCAAAGCCGATGCGGTCATCCTGACGCATTTGCATGCCGACCATTGGGATGATGCCGCAAAGACACTGCTTGCACGCAATGTGCCCATCTTCACGCAGAACGAAGCCGATGCCGACATCGTGCGAAAGCAAGGATTCACCGATGTCCGGGTTCTGACGGAGGAAGGCAGTGATTTCAACGGTACCCGCCTGTACAGGACGGCAGGCCAGCATGGCACCGATCAGATGTACGCTGTCCCGCAATTGGCGCAGGCTCTGGGTAAGGCAATGGGGGTCGTGTTCCAGCGCCCCGGCTACAAGACGACCTATCTGGTCGGTGATACGGTCTGGCTACCGACGGTCGAGCAATCCCTGATCCGCTTCAGACCGGAAGTCGTCGTACTCAATACGGGCTATGCCAAGATCGACGGATTCAACGATTCGATCATCATGGGCAAGGAAGACACTTGGCGTGCCTATCAGTTTGCGCCCCAGGCGACGCTCGTCAATGTCCACATGGAGACTGTGAACCATACCGTGCTTTCCCGCCAGGAGCTGCGCGACTTCATCGACCAGAAAGGCATGGACAAGAAGCGCGTGCTGGTACCGGACGATGGGCAGTCCTACGCGTTCTGAGCCCGGCGTCATTCGCTGGAGCAGAACCAGGGCGAGGGCTCTTGCCCACTCGCTGTCGGGTGACGGCCTCTTGGCGCGTGCATGGCCTCGCCGTCCACTCGCCCTGATCAAACGATGCCCGGATTCATCCCGATCCATCCCGGCGCCGTTGCCATGCGCAGGCGGCTGCTTGCCTTGCAGGGGGCAGGGAAGGGAGCGAGAAGTGGGTGAGCGATGAAGGGCGGGGGATGAATCGAAGCATCGACCGGGTGATCAGGTCGATGGAGGCGGGGGTCGGAATCGAACCGGCGTCCACGGCTTTGCAGGCCGCTGCATAACCACTCTGCCACCCCGCCATCTGCGGCAAGCCCCAAGCAGGCTGCCTCGATGCCGTGACCGACGCCTTGCGGCAACGATCAGGTTATGAATCCTCGTTCGAGGAAAAGCGCATTCTGTCCGATTGTTCGGGCTTTGTCAAGAAAACGCGCTTCGCTTGCGGCCGAGCCTGCAGATCGCGGCGCGTGGCAACGAAAGCGCGGCCACGGTGGTGTCCCGGCCGCGTGGCGCCATGCCCGCAAATGCTGACGGGGGCGGCGCGGGGACGAGGCGCGCCATGCGCACGGCACGCCTCAGAAGTGCAGCCGCAACTGCCGGGGGGTACGGGCCGACTCGTCCGAGGCCGAGCGGCGTGCCGGTGCCCCGGCCGCGGGCTGCCCGGAGGGCGGGGCGGTGTCAGGAGCCTCATCACGCTGCGCATCGCCTTCCTCAGCCATCGGGAGCGGGGGCATTGCTTGCCCGACGGGCTGCAAGGAACTGACGCGGATGCCGAGCAAGCGCAGGCGCTGGCGCAGATCGACCCGTTTCAGGCACTGACCGGCGGCCTCGCGGATGCGCCGGGCATCCTGCGTCGGCAGATCGAGGGTCAGATCGCGGGTGGCGATCCGGAAATCGGCATAGCGCAGCTTGATGCCGATGGTGCGACCCGCATAGCCCTTGCGCTGCAGATCGCCCGCCACCCGCTCGGCCAGCGCACTGAAGATCCCGCCCAGCGTCGCCCGGTCGTGGACGGCATGCAGATCGCGCTCGAAGGTGGTTTCGCGGCTGATGCTGACTGGCTCGCTGTGGGTGACGGGCGGCCGCTCGTCGATGCCGTGAGCGCTCTGATGGAGCCAGTTGCCCTGGCGGCTGCCGAAATGCGCCATCAGCCAGGGCGTGCTGCAGGCCGCCAGGTCGCCGATGGTCTCCACCCCCAGTGCCTGCAGGCGCTGCCAGGTCTTGGGGCCGATACCGTTGATCCGGTTGCAGGGCAGGGGCCAGATCCGGCTTTCCAGCTCGTGTTCGAGCAGGATCGTGATGCCCTTGGGCTTGTCGAACTCGCTCGCCATCTTCGCCAGCAGCTTGTTGGGCGCAACGCCGATCGAGCAACCCAGCCCGGTGCCCTCGGTAATCGCCTGCTGCAGCCGCTGCGCCAGCACATAGCCCTCCTGCAGCAAGCCATCCGGCGCCGCGCCGAAGTCGATGTAGACTTCATCGATGCCGCGGTCCTCCATCACCGGCGCCATCGACAGAATGATCTTCTTGAAGGCGCGGGAATAACGGCGGTATTCGTCGAAGTCCGTCGGCAGCAGAATCGCGTCCGGATACAGCCGGCTGGCCTTGCTCAAGGACATGGCCGAGCGCAGGCCATGCTGGCGCGCTGCATAGCTGGCGGTGGTGATCACACCCCGGCCCCGGTAATGGCGCAGCCGCGGAAAGAAAGCCGCCGGCATCCGGTGCAGTTCATCCATCCCGATGGCCGGATCGGCCCCGGCGCGCCGGCAGTGTTCGAGCAGCGCCTCGGGCTCGAGGCGAGCCCCGCCGATCACCATCGGCAGCCCCTCCAGTTGCGGATAGCGCAGCAGGGTCACGGATGCGTAGAAGGCATCCATGTCCAGATGGGCGATGCGGCGGCGGACGGGCGGGGATGGGGACATGCCTGCCATTGTAGGTGCGCTTTGGCTCCTCGCGTATGCCATCCGGTGTGCCCTGTGCCGGGCCTCGCGGGCGGGCCTTTCGAGGCGCCGTTCGGGCCATCTGCCGGTGGACAGACCGGTCATTCCGAGGCGGAATTCAGGGGCGGATTCTGCCGTGAAGGAGGCGCTTCGTCCGCGTGTTCGGACCGTGCAAACAGGCGTTTCTGAAGGTAACGATGATTGTGCTAGTATCAAACCGGACCTGCCCGAGAAGGGCGCGGAAAACTCATCATTTCATCAGGGGGCGCACAGCATGTTTCCGGAATTTCGTGGACTGATCACCAAGCTGAAGACGGAAGATGCACATTTTTCCCGTCTGTTCGACAAGCACAACGAGCTCGACCAGAAAATCAAGAATATGGAATCGCATATCGAGCCGGGCACTTCGATGGAAATCGAAGTGCTGAAGAAAGAAAAGCTGCACATCAAGGATGAGCTGTATGCCATCCTGAAGAAAGTCGAGGGCGAAGGCGCCTGATCGGCTGA
>JBHADS010000573.1:0-3372 GCA_041855185.1 Lautropia sp.
CCGAGATAGCGGGGCGCCTTCATGTCGCCCTGGGCATCGGCGGCCTGAAACAGGGGCAGCGCCTCGGCATACTGGCCTGCCTGGTACAAGGGCACGGCTCGGTCCAGCAGCGCCCGCGTCTGGCTGTGCGGCCCGGAGGCCGTGCCGGCAGGCGAGGCCGGCGACGCGGTGTCGGCGCTGTGGGTGAGGGCGCAGCCGTTCAGGGTGGACAGGGCGGCCAGCAGCATCAGAAAACGGGCATGCATCATTCAAACCTCGACAGGGCGGCTGCCATTGTACCGGCGCCGTGCCCGCAGGCAGGTCATGGTGCCACCCGCGATCCGGGAATCAGATAGCCGCTGCCATATCCTGTGCCGGACTCGTGCTGTGGTATTTTGGGTGGCGCGAGACTGCTTTTGTGGTCCCGCTTTCCATGCATGCTTTCCGTTCATTCCGCCCCTTCTGCTCCTTTTGTCCGCTTCATGAAGATCGCCACCTGGAACGTCAACTCGCTGAAAATGCGCCTGCAACATCTGCTCGATTGGCTGGCGGCCAATCCGGTGGATTTTCTGTGCCTGCAGGAAACCAAGCTGACAGACGACAAGTTCCCGCGCGCGGAAATCGAGGCAGCGGGCTACGGCGTGGTGTTCACCGGCCAGCCTACTTACAACGGGGTGGCGCTGCTCTATCGGCAGGAGGCCGGCTATGTGCCCGAGGGCATTCATCTGTGCAATCCGCTGAAGGCCGACGATCCGCAGAAGCGGTTGGTGTCGGCGCGCTTCCGGACAGCAGCCGGGCCGGTACGGATCATCGGCGCCTATTTCCCCAACGGGCAGGCGCTCGACAGCGAGAAGTTTCCCTACAAGCTGGGCTGGATCGAGGCACTGCGGCTGTGGATGAAGCAGCTGCAGCAGGACGAGCCCGACACCGCGCTGGTGCTGGCCGGCGACTTCAACATCGCGCCGACCGATGCCGATGTGCACGATCCGGCCGCCTGGGAAGGCAAGGTGCATGTGTCGCCGCAGGAGCGGCAGGCGCTGCAGTCGCTCCTGGATCTGGGGCTGCACGATGCCTTCCGGCTCTTCGAGCAGGAGCCGAAGCTCTACAGCTGGTGGGACTATCGGATGCTGGGCTTTCGGCGCAATGCCGGGCTGCGCATCGACCTGATCCTGGTCTCGGACAGCCTGCGCTCCGGCATCGATGCCTGCTGGATCGACAAGGCGCCCCGCCGGCTGGAAAAACCCAGCGACCACACCCCGGTCGTGGTGTCGTGGAAAGAGGCGGCCTGATCCGCGAACAGGCCATGATCAGCGGTGTGGTGCAGGCTATGGTTATCTTGCGGGAGGTGGTCGCAGTCCTTATGGCTCTGCGACGACGGTGCTTGGTGGTCTCGCATTCGCATTGGGTATGACATCGTGGTCATGGTTTTCCGGATTTTTGTCGCCGTCGCGTTGGTTTTTGTTTTTTGCCTGGTTGCGCTGACGGTGTTCTGGCTTTGTGACATCGTTTTGTTGTTGTTTGGTGTAAACGATGCAGGGGTCTTCAGTCTGTTTTTGAATACGTTTGTATTGTCTATTGTTGCAAACAAGTTAATCAGGTTTTATTGGTTCAGAATCTTGAAGCATCAAGATTTCCCCGGTCTCAGGTGATGCGGAGGGATTCCTCCGATTTCTGGGATGGTATTCAGCGGCACCAGGACCGATCTGGTCAGGCGATCTGCCATGAGGGGACGGGGCGTTGTTGTTGCCAATCAGCTCGCTAGGGTAATTGCTGCTTGGGGTGCGTCACGGTAATTGTGCATGTGACGTCAACATAGAGTTGATGATTGACGCCACGGGGGTGCGTGAAAATGAAAAATAGAGTCGCAAGAGAGGCTATAGCGCTACTTGTCGACCAGGAGATTTTGCAGAAGAGCGCTTTTCTTTCTGATGGAAGGTTGGTTTACCTTGCAGAGAAGCTGAGAGCTGATGAATCGCTCTCAATGAGGGATGCGGATGAATTGGCGAGGTATGTTGTTGGAAACTATATCGGTGAGGATGGCGGGCATGAGTGCGAAGACCTTATTGATTGGTTGATGGATAAGAGGAATTACAGCTGAAATTCCGCGCCCAGTGGTATGACGAGAAAATCTTGATCTGAATCCGATCGAGTTTTTATAGGGGCATTTTGTTTGGGTCTGAAGGAAGATTCATGATCGCTTCGGTTTAAGCCATGATTTTATGCCGTGCGGCATCAGCGGCTGGTGTCGGCCCGCTGCCGGACTGTGGCCGGCCAGATCATCAGCGCTTATCAGGGCTGAGCCCGAGCGTCCAGATTCGGATTTCCCCGCTCGGATCAGACCGGAGGCTTGCCGGACGAACTGGACGAGGTTGAGGAGGGCACGGACCTGTCGGCAGACTCGTCGGCGGGCACCTGCGTCAGCCGATCGACATTGCCCAGATCCAGCCGCAGATGCCAGTAGGCCCAGGCACGTGGCCGGAAATGGTCGACATCGGTCGACTCCAGGATTTCCTGCAGGGTGAGGGCGCCCAACTGGGACGAGAGCATTTCCAGGTCGTCATAGCGTCCGGCGTTGACGACCTGAGCGATGAGTGTCTCCGGTTCCGAGAGCGCGGTTTCCTGGGGCGCCCACCAGTAGTATTTTTCGGTGAAGATCCTGAGAGCCTGGCGATCGATCTCTGCCATTTCCTTCTCCTTCCGCTGCGCCCGTGCATGGACGCACGGCTGCGCAGCACGCGCCGTGCATCCGAGTTGCTGGTTTAACCTGTTTTTGCATTCTAGGCACTTTGGTGCAGCCGTGTGGCAATGCTCATGTCGGACGCTCGGCAAGCGCGTGTCGTGCGTCCGGCCGGCATAGGCGTGCCAGGCTCGGGAAGGTCAGGTGGATGCCCCGTCTTGCGCAGCGAGGTTCGGGGCGGTGTCGATGCCGAGGCGTCGTGCCAGCCGGACCAGATTGCCTCGGTCCAGTCCCAGGGCGCGGGCTGCGGCTGCCACATTGCCCTGGGCCGCCTGCAGCGCCTGCCGGATCAGCATCCGCTGAAAGTCGTCGACCTGGGTTCGCAGATTGCCCTGCGGTGCGGGCGTGGCGGGGAAAACCGGGGTGGGGAGGGGCGATGCCGGCTGCGGCCGCTGCACGTGCAGGGTGTCGAGATCCAGGTCGTTGCGCCGGATCGTGACGATCTGCGGGCTGTTCCGCTTGAGGTCGGGAGGCTGGCGGTGTGCGGCCTTCAGGGCCGAACGGGCGACCAGATGCTCCAGTTCCCGCACATTGCCCGGCCAAGGATAGGCGAGCATCGCCTGCTGCGTGTCCGCATCGAGGCGCAGGCCCCGCAGACCCATCCGCCGGCGGTTCTCCTCGGTGAAGGCGCCGGCCAGCATCAGCACATCGCTCTC
>JBHADS010000574.1:0-5307 GCA_041855185.1 Lautropia sp.
CAGGAGCCGACGCTCGAACAGCTGATCGAGGCAGCGCGGCAACCGAAGGTGGTTGCCATCGGCGAGACCGGCCTCGACTACTACCGGGCCAGCGGCGATCTGGCTTGGCAGCGCGAGCGTTTCCGGCTCCACATCCGCGCCGCCCGGTTGGCCTGCAAGCCGCTCATCATCCACACCCGTGCCGCCAGCGAGGACACGCTGCGCCTCATGCGCGAGGAGGGGGCCGACGTGGCCGGCGGCGTCATGCACTGTTTCACCGAAGACTGGGCCGTGGCCCGCCAGGCGCTGGATCTCGGCTTCTACATCTCGATGTCCGGCATCGTCAGCTTCAAGAACGCCAGAACCGTCCACGAGGTTGCCATCAAGGTGCCGGCGGATCGGCTGCTGATCGAGACCGACTCCCCCTTTCTGGCGCCGGTTCCCTATCGGGGCAAGACCAACGAACCTGCCTGGGTCCGGCATGTGGCGGCCGCTGTTGCTGCTTTGCGACAGGAACCGATCGAGCGGATCGGCGAAATCACCACCGCCAACTATCACCGGCTGTTCGGCCGGCCCGCCTGAGAAAAGGCCCGCCACCTCGGCAGAGCTGCCATTGCGGCCAGTGCGGCGCGCAGCGGGCATCGACACCCGCCTGCTGGCACCTTGCCGCAACGCGAGCCTCCGCTCGGGGTGCTGTGGAAACCGCTCATACGAGAGTTGACGTGCCGGCCGCCGCATCCGAACATACTTCAGGGACAAGAATTCAGCGTTTTCAGAGCCCAGCCCGTCTGGTCTGATATCTCGACATGAACCGTATCAGAACTCCGCTTCCTTACCAACGCAGCCCGATCGACGCTTCTGCCGGCACACGGCGATCGGCGCGTCGCCTTGCCGGTGGCCTGGCACTGAGCTGTGGCGTGCTGCTGGCCGCCTGCAGCAGCACATCGCAAGGCCCGAGCGCCGACTACAGCGCCGTCAGTTCACTGTCGAGTCAGGACGACATGCGCAGCCCGGCCAGCGAGCGCGTGGTCGGCGGTATCGTCGAGACGGTTCTGAGCGACCGGCTGGTCGACGACTTCGACGAGGCGCTCCGGCACCGGACGGAGGCTGTCCGGGACGGCCAGCCGCTCTATCTGTATCTGCGCTCGAAGCGGCCGCTGGGCGAACTCGCGCACCCAGCCGATCCCTACAGCCCGCATTCCTTCTCGGCCTATCCGCATCTGTTCGTGCAGATCGGCGACAACCAGAGCATGCGCATCCTCAGCACCTGCTATGTGACGCTGAGCAAGGCCGAGGCGCAAGGACATACGCTGGTGATTCCGCTGGCCCCGCTGACCGAGCGGCTCGGGGGCGTGCCCAGCGACTGCTGGCTTGAAACCGTGACCCAGGCCGAGCTGGTCAAGCAGATCTTCGAAGTGCGTCTGGCCGGTTTCCCCGGCCGCTTCGAGGCTTGGCTGCCGGTGCCGGATCTGCTCGGTGTCGAGGCGGTCGAGACCGATCTTTCCCGCGGTGCCGGTCAGTACGCCGGCATGCTGCGCACTGAGCCGAAGAAGGCGCCGACGCTTGCCCTACGGGGTGGCAAGGTCGAGAGCAAAGATGAGGGCGCCGCATCGACGCGTGAAAACGCACGCCAGCAGGCAGCCGCCGCCGAGCAGGAACGTGCTCGCAAGGAAGCGGCGGAGCAGCGGGAGCGCGCGCGTGCCGCAGCCGAAGAGGCTGCTGCGGCCCGCGAGGCCCGCATGCAGGCTGCCCAGCAGCAGGCCAACGCCAACCGCAGCACGGCCAGCGGTGCCGCCGCCGCAGGTGCGGCTGCCACTGCCGGCGCTGCCGCAGCCGTGACGGGCGGAGCCGCCGCCACGGCAGGGGCTGCGGGTGCCGGTTCGGCGGCAGCCAGCCAGGGCTTCAGCGCCAAGCAGGCGGCCGAGGCGCACCGCGCCGAAGTCGAGAGCCGTGCGATGGCTGCCAAGGAAGAGGCTGCCCGTCAGGCCCAGGCCCGGGAAGAAGCCCGCAAGGCACAGGCCGAAGAAGCCGCACGGCTGGATGCCATGCCTGCAGGCGCCAGGCTGCAACCGCTGACCCCTTTGCTGCCGGCGCGTCCCCAGACGGTCGGCGGCCCGCGCATGGCGCAGCAGCTGCGCAGTCTGACCAGCACGCTGCTGGGTCGGGAGCCGAGCGAGACCTACTTCGTCGAACGCCAGTGGCAGAGCGTACCCGGACGACGGGGCCAGCGCGATGCGCGTCAGAACATCCGTGCCATCGCCATCTTCCGTGGCGAGGAATGCAGCTGGCAATCGCTGATGGTCAGCCGCCGTCCCGGCTCGAGCACCCTCAGCGATGTTGCGCTCGATGGGGATGAAGTGCCCGTCCCATGCCCCGAACTGGATCGTTGAGCGTCAGCGCAACGCCAAAGGCCAAGCTCCGGCTGATTGATGGGCTCGGCGTTGCCCGCTGCTCCGAGCCGGGGCTCCGAACAGGGGCTGTGAGGGCTGAGCGCAGGGCATGAGGGCCGAAGGGCAGGGCAAGCAGGGGGCCAACAGGACCGATCCCCACGTCAGCCTCGATGCGCTCACGGGGATTGAACAGGAGAAGAACCGGGTGAACCGGGAGCAGCACCACCAGCCAGGAACACTTGATCGATTCTTTGCCGGCTCACCACTGGGGGTGCCGGCCTTCCGCCGGCTCTACGGCGGCGCCGTCACCACCTCGATGGCCTTCACCATGCAGTCGGCGATGGCCGGCTGGCTGATGGTCTCGCTCAGTGGCTCGGCGACGATGGTCGGGCTGGTCCAGGCATCCGCCACCGTGCCCTTTCTGCTGTTCGGGCTGGTCTCGGGCTCGCTGTCCGATCTGGTCGAGCGCCGGCACGTTCTGGTCGTCACCCATCTGATGATGGCCTTCGCCACCGCCACCGTCGGCATCCTGAGTCTCACCGGGACATTGACCCCCGGGTTGCTGGTGGCGATGACGCTGCTGTGCGGACTGGGCTACACCTTCTACCAGCCTGCGCAGCAGGCTTCGATCAACAGTCTGGTCGATCGGACCCTGCTGCCGCGCGCCGTGGCCCTGGGATCGATCGCCTTCAACGCCGCCCGATCGCTGGGACCGGCACTGGCCGGCCTGGTCGCCGCCTGGGTGGGCAATGGGCAGGCCGTGCTGCTGGCCGCGCTTTTCTTTCTGCCGATGCTGCCCGCCAGCCTCTCGGCCGTGCCCCCACGTGAGGCCCGCCCGGTCGAAGCCAGCGAAACCCTGTGGTCCGGCATCCGCAGCGGGCTGCGCTTCTGCCTCTGTGCCTTGCCCTTGCGCAGCGCGATTCTGCTCAATCTGCTGTTCTGCTTCTGCGCGGCTGCGCTCTGGGCGATGTTCCCGCTGGTGGCCCAGCAGGGGCTCGGGCTGGCGGCCGACGGCTATGGCTTTCTCTACAGCACCTTCGGACTGGGCGCCGTCGTCTCGGCGCTGGTACTGCCGCCCTGGCTCAGAAAGCTGCCGACCGGACTGATCGTGCGCGGCGCCTTTCTGCTCTGGGCGCTGGGCGCGCTGATCGTGGCCTTCAGCAAGCAGGTGCCGATGGCCATCGTCGGCACCTTCCTGGCCGGAATCGCCTGGGTCGGCGTGCTGGCCAGCCTGTCGACCGTGGCCCAGGCCAACTCACCGGCGTGGGTGAGGGCGAGGGCGGTGGCCAACAACCAGATCGCCCTGCAGGCCGGACTGGCCATCGGCAGCCTGTTCTGGGGGGTGATGGTTTCCTGGCAGGATCTGGAGCGGGTGCTGCTGGCTTCGGCCGTGCTGCTGATCGTGCTGACGCTGCTGACGCGCCGGCATCCGCTGGTCCTGGCCCAGGACGAGGACGTGACCCCGGACGATTTCATGCCGCCGATGCTGCCCCCCGAGCACGCCGGTGCCGCGCTGAAGCCGGATTCCAGAGTCCGTGTCGAGTATCGCTACCGGCCAGACCCGGCGCAGCGCGAAGCCTTTCTGAAAGCCATTCATGCGCTGGCCGACAGCCGGCGCCGCAACGGCGGCTTGCGCTGGGAGCTGCTCGACATCGACCGGGAAGGCTTCGTCGAGCGCTTCCAGATGGTGAGCTGGGCCGAATGCCAGCGCCTGCCCAGCCGGATGATGCAGACCGACCGCCGCCTGTTCGAGCAGGTGCTGGCGACACTGCCCGCAGGCGCGCCTGCGCCGAAGGCCGAGGTCTACCTGGAGCGCCCACTGGGTTATACCGTCAGCGGGCATTGAGAGCTTGTCCCGAGCTGGACCGATCGGGCGACATCCCGTTCAGCAGCGCCGCCATGCCGAGGGCTTGCCCCCAGCCGTACCGATCGGAGTTCGAGCATCGTCTGCCCCTGATCGGCCTGGGCGCTTGCCCGGTCCCGGACCGATCGCCGGGGCAGGGGCCGTCCCCGTCCGCCGATCACTTCCCGATCACTCGTGAAAGCGCACGCTGTGCCGGGCGCGCTGCATGCCCGCTGTTGCGGCGTGTGCCGACTTCGATCACGCACGCACCGCCTGCGCCACCCCGGAAAGGGCGGGACACACGCTCTATACTTCAGGGAAGTCCTTGATTTGCCGTCGTCCAGAGCCCCATCCGCATGAAGCGCACAACCCGACAACGACTCGAAATCCAGCGGGTGATCGAAGAAGCAGGGCGCCCGCTCAGCCCGATGGAGATTCTCGAAGCCGGCCGGCAACAGATCCCCTCGCTGAGCATCGCCACCGTCTACCGGAATCTGCGCGAGATGCAGGAGGCACGGGTCATCGCCTCGGTGCCGATGCCGGGCAACAGCCCGCTCTACGAGGCCCACGAAATCCAGGCGCAGCATCACCACCATTTCCAGTGCAACCGCTGCAAGCGTGTCTTCGATATCGACGGCTGCCCGGGCGGACTGGAGACGATGCTGCCAGCCGGCTTCCAGCTCGATCACCATGAGGTGACGCTCTACGGCATCTGCGCAGACTGCGCGGGCGGGTAGGGGGTAGGGCGTGCATGCAGGGGGTTGTCCCTGCGCAAGCCCTTTCCGGACGTACAGCGCAAGGCGCCGCCCATCCCGTAGCGTTCTGGATGGCTTCAAAGGGGCAGCACAGCCATGAGCGCGTGACACGCTCTGGCACCCCGGCCTGATGCAGTGCGTCAGTTCAGCGCACGGTTCGAGGACGCTTCAGAGCACGTGTTCCAGGAAGGCGCGGGCGCGCTCGTGCTGCGGCGAATCGAAGAACTCGGCAGCGGGGCGCTCCTCGACGAGTTTGCCCTGGTCCATGAAGCAGACCCGATGCGCCACCTCGCGGGCAAAAGCCATCTCGTGTGTCACCACCAGCATCGTCATGTGCTCG
>JBHADS010000575.1:0-9340 GCA_041855185.1 Lautropia sp.
CAAGCCCATCGGCCCGGTGCTCATGGGCCAGCTGCCCGAGAAGTTCTATGACACCAGCGGCAAACTGATTGCCGAAGGCCCGGACCGCTACAAGGTGGACTACGATCACGAGCGGACCGAAATGGGCGGCAGCGCGATCATTCGCCGGGATGTCTTCGAGGAAGTCGGCGGCTATTGCCCGGAACTGCGTGTCAACGAGGACATCGACATCGGCCTACGCCTGTCACGGGCCGGGTACAAGACCCGGATTCTGCCGGTCGTGATGGCCGTCCACCATACCGTCGAGTATTTCGACTGGTCCCGACAGGGCAAGATGCTCTGGGATGGCAGCATGTGCTTCCCGGGGGTCGTCTGGCGCCGACATTGGAAATTCATCGGCTATTGGCCGATTCTGATTTCCCATCAGCGTCCGACGGCGGTTCTGCTCATGTCACTGCTGCTGGCCGTGCTGGTCAGCCCCTGGTGGCTGCTGCTCTACCTCGGGTATATCGTCGCCAAGAATCTGCGCCGCCCCGGCACGAGTCTGCTGCAGGATCTGGCAGGCACCACCGCTCGCAGCGTGGGTTTCCTGTTCGGTGTGCTGTTCTTCCACCCCAAGCGCATTCCTGCCGAACGGATCAGCTTTTACGAAGAGGATCCGTCTGCCCGCCATCCGGTGCAGGCGGACACCAAGGCGCCGTCGGCCTGACGGCCTGAGCACTCCGCGGGGGTCACGCCCCCCGCCCTGCCCAGTGCAGACTTGCCCCGTGCGACGGGTCGATGGCGGGCGTGTCGATGCCCCGATTCGATGACGACGGGCGTATCAATGCTCCGTCGCGGCCCGTTGTGTCGTCATGCCCCGCCGCTGCTCAGGCCCCCACCGGGTTGCCTCGGACCGGGGGGGCATCGCCGGCCACCTTCCGGTATCGACACGGCTCAGGATGACACCACGGACGAGGCCCGCTTGCGCTTCTGCTTCTTGACCGGCTCCGGCGAGGCGGTCTCTGATGCCTCTGCCCCCCCCTTGCGACGCTTGAGCACAGCCTTCAGCAGCTTCACCTCGGCCTTGCGGGGGCGCAGGATCAGCGCGCAGATCAGCAGATAGGCCAATGAGGCCAGGATGACACGCCACCACCATTGCGTGATCACATCCTGCAGCAGCACGGCGACCAGCAGACCGATACAGGTGGCGAACAGGCAGGCGAAGATGTGTTCGAGACTGCTCTTGTAGGGATAGCCGGTCCTGCCCAGCCAGTAGATCACCATCACGTTGGCGACCACGAGCCCGATGCAGTTGGCGACCGGCAGGGCAATGATGCCGAGCATGGGCGCCATGGCCACACCCAACAGCAGCGACAGCCCCAGAAAGGCGTTGCTGAACACCAGAAAGCCATAGCGTTCGACGGTATGACACAGGTTGTCGAGCGTATGACGCCATGACTCCAGCACCAGGGCCAGACACATGATCAGGATCAAGGGCGCCGCGTCGCTGCCGTACTTGCCTTTCGAGAGCCACAGATAGATGTCGCCTCCACCGGCCGCGAACATCGTCACGGCCCCGCCGATCAGCACCAGATTGACGGTCAGCGCCGCGTTGGCGACCGTTTCGGCTTCCTTGAACGAGCCGTTGGCCGAAAAGCGGGCTGCCATCACCGGACGGACCATGCCATTGAACAGCTGGGCCGGCAGATAACGCTGAAACTGATCGAAGATCGATTGCGCAAAACCGAACAGCGCCACCTGCATCGGCGCGAACTGATTGCCAGCCACCAGCCGGTTCACCACCCCACCATAGGGCAGGATGATCAGCCCCTGGGTATGGCCCTTGATGCCGAAGTCGATCATCCGGCGGAAATTGTTGCGCAGCCATTCGCGCTGCACCTGGATGCTCTCGACATCCCCGTTTGCCGGCCGGGTGGCGCGATAGATGCCCCAACTCATCAGCAACGCACCGATCAGCTCGACGAAGACCTCCGACAGGATCAGATTGAAGAGGGTCATCTGATCGGCCCAGATCAGGCCGACGATGGCGATGAACTTGCCGACCGTCACGGCCGCGAAGGCGCTCTGACCGCGTGCCTGCTCCAGCATGGCCTCAAGCACCTGAAACTCGGAATTGGAGGCGGTCCGGAACAGCACGACCAGCAGATACAACTGCAGTTCCGGCAACCATTCGCCCAGGCTGAGCCAGTCGGCCAACCACAGCGGGAAGATGATCAGTACGACGACCGTGACCAGAATCAGCAGCAGACGCAAGCCCATCGCCACGCCGATCACCCGCCGCAGCGCCCAGGCGTAGCGCAGATTGAAGATCTCCGGCACGAAGCGCGTCAGGATCTGCCCGGTTCCGACCGACGTGAGCGTCAACAGTACCTCGGTCAGACCCAGCAGCACCGAATAAGCGGCAAACTGCTCGATCGGCAGGTTCTGAACGACCAGAAAGAGCGATGCGACACCCGCGACCGATGTCAGCGCCTTGCCCATCAGGAAGTGCTTCATGCCGGCCGCAATGCGTCGGGCACTATAAGGATTATGGTCGGCGTTCTGAGACATCGATCAATGAGATACAAACAGACAAACGGGGGAAGGCATCAGGCGGACAGCCGTGCCACCGCACGCCGAGCCGACGGCGCGCACAGCCCTGGTATACCGTGCAACGCCTGTGTCCTTGAAAGACCAATCGACAGCCAGTCGACCAGAGCCGACCACGATCCGTTCATCACCGTCGCGACAAGCCTTCGGCCAGCAGCCGAGCAAGACAACGAGGAAAGAAAACAACGCGCAACCAGGGCCAGCTCCTCTCGGACCCGGCCATCGCCTTGCATGAGCAACCGCCGCCAGCCATCACCAACAGCGTGAACAGCTTCCAGGTCGGCGGGACAGAGACAGCACCACCTGGCCCGTCCGGCGAGGCTTGCCGCCACCGAACCCATTCCGGGCAGGGCAAAAGCTCGCGCAAGCGTTCCATTGTAGGCGGTGAGTCGTTTCTACACCACTGTTGTACCTGAGCACACGTGTGATTTGCCGCAAGAAGGCACATTCCGTGGCAAGCACAAGCGTTGCGGCGCTGCCGGGCGCACAGGCAGAGACGTGCAGTGGAGCGGTACCTGAGGAAGCCAAGCCTTCCCTCCGTGCAAACCCTGATTCGGAAAAGGCGGCAACCCCTTGATATCTCACGTCAAAAATCGTTGCGCGTGATTTTTTTCGCAGCCTGTCTCACTCGAGCAACCGCCCATCCGTTGCGCTATCGCATCAATCTGCCCGCAAACATAGAGTTCGTGTCGCAAAAACGCAGACACAGCGACGTTGCCACACAACAGCAATGTCCTGCCGCCATCCGGGGAACGTCTGTTCTGCAACACACAACGGACTCTAGCCATGAACAAGCACGATTTAACGAATGATTCGGCACAACGACCCGATGCCCTGCCCTTCCACATCGGTCAGCACCCGCGCTCGCTGGTTGCCGTCTGCCTGAGCGCCAGCCTGCTGGCTGCCTGCGGCGGCAGTGGCGGCAGCGGAGAGCAGAGCAGCGGCAGCAATGCCGCGACGGGCACGGCACTGGCCAACCAATCGCTCGAACAGGCGATCGATCTGCATGCACAGGACGAGCCGGCAGCAGGCCCCAGCTTCCCGGAAGTCGGCCAGACGCCGATATTCCACCCGGAAAAGCTGAGTCCCACCATCAAGGCCACCGCCACCCAGCCCTCGGTCATCACCCCTCCGGCTCTGGCACCGGCCAATCGCACCGTCCGTGTCGGCGTGCCTGTCACGCGCGTCATCGGTTCGTACCGCAACGGTGTACCGATCGCCGGCAGCCGCACCCGCGACGGCGTCGACATCCCCAATGGCAAGCAAGCCTCCTACACCCCGGTTCAGGCTGACCTCGGCAAAAAACTGGTCTACCACGAAACTGTTCGGAACCCGAACACCAACGAACAGATCGTCGCCAGCAGCGAAGCCGTCACCGTGATCGGCGCCACGGTTCCCGCCGTCACCAAGGCACCGCTGTTCGGCCCGGCCGGTCAGGTCGTGAAGGTCGGCACCCCGATCACCCGCGTCATCGGTACCTATGAACTGGGCGAGCCTTTCGAGGGCTTCCGCCTGCGCAACGGCGAACGGGTGGAAAACGGTCAACAAGCCACCTACGTGCCGGTCGAGGCAGACATCGGCCAGCGCCTGGTGTATGCGGAGCGGGTGCGCAACCCGGCCACCGGTGAAATCATCACCGCCTACAGCCCGGAGATCATCGTTGCTGCCGCAGATGGCACGATTCCCCGCACCACGACCACGACGAGCACCAGCAACCGGACGACCGCCAGCACCGCTACGACCACACAGGCTGTTTCCACCCGCCCGGTCGTCACCGTGGCGCCGCGCTTCGCCCCTGCCAACCAGATCATCATGGTGGGCACACCGGTCACGCGGGTTCCGGGCACCTATCAGAATGGCGTTGCCTTCGAAGGCTTCCGCCTGCGCAATGGTGTCGAGATCAGCAATGGCTACAGCGCCAGCTACACCCCGGTGGCCGCCGATGTCGGTCAGAAAATCGTCTATGGAGAACGCGTCCGCAATCCTCAAACGGGTGAAGTCATCACCGCCTACAGTGCCGAAGTAACCGTTGTCGACAGCAAATCGCCCGCTCAGCTGGCCGCCCCCTCGATCGGCACCAGCAGCACGGTGCGTCTGGGCGCCACCCTGACGGCCACGAGCGGCCGCTACCAGGACGGCCAGGTCTACGAGCGAGTCTGGATGCGTGATGGAGTCGCCATTCCAGGTGCCACCCAGCAGAGCTACCGGCCGGTCCAGGCCGATGTGGGCAAGTCGCTGACCTACGGTGAGCGTGTCCGCAACCCGGCCAACGCCAAGACGGCCACCTTCTACAGCTCGCCGGTCCGCGTCCTCGGTGCCGCCACCCCGACCGCGACGACGCAGCCGCGCATGTCCGTGGGCACCAGCAACGCGGTCGTCGGCCGGACCGTCACCCGCACGATGGGCAGCTATCAGAACGGCACCGTCATGCACGCCATCTGGCTGGTCAACAACGTAGCCGTCGGCTGGGGGCCCAGCTACACGCCCAAAGCCGCCGACGTGGGCAAGCCACTGGTCTACCGTGAAGAAGTTCACAGCCCGACGGGTGATATCGTCAACTTCACGACCGCACCGGTAACGGTGGTCGCGGCCACACAATCCGGCACCACCAGCACGAGCACCAGCACGAGCACGAGCAGTAACGCGACCGCGGGCAGCACGCCGACCACACCGGCAGCGAGCACCGGCACCACGGCACAGAGCACTAGCACCGTCAACTCCGTGCAGACCATCATCGACGACATGCGTCTGCTCAACGACGGCGTGCTGGCCGGAGTGAACCAGGGCTATGGCTGGGCCAAAGGTCCGGGCTTCGTGGTGATGGGCAACAACCCCCGTGGCTCCAACACCCCCAGCTACTGGACGGTCTACAACTCGGCCTACAAGAGCAGCGCCTACTGGAAGGCTGCGATTCCCTGGCTCGTGGTCTTCGATGGCGTGGGCAACCAGGCCACCAACACCCGCGTCCAGATGCGCAACATCAAGATGTACATCAAGCGCAAATCGAACAACCGCTGGGATCTGATCGTCAATGAGCGCGTATCGGGCGCCAACTATCCGAAATCACTGCAAGGAGACAACGTCACCACCCCTGATCTGCGGCACGAAACTGACGGGAGCCGGTCCATTCTGCCCGCCGGCGGCAACAACGTGTTCCACGGCTGGGGCACAGTCACCAGCATCGACGCAGCGGACATCAAAGCCGTCTTTGTGACGATGCAGGCACGGCTGGTCGTGGACAATCCGCAGCGTCCTGACGACCGCTCGCGGGCGCGCTATCTGATCCACGTCGGCGGTGACTACTACCCCGAAACCTGGACCCGCGTCAGCCACACAGCGCCCTCGTACTACTTCCCCGGCATCGGCCTGTCCCGCGCCAAGTACGTGACGAACCAGTGGCAGTCATTCAACTTCGCCACCATCGATGTCGGTGTGCCGGAGCCGGGCGGTTCCATCACGACCACCGAGTTCCGCAACGCACCGCCGCCGCTGGAGTGAAGGCACGGAGTCTCTGAGGCCGGAGGCACCGACTGACCGATTGCGGCTGGTCCGTCCGTAACCAGACAGCCGCGACTCCGGACCTCAGCAGCCCCCCGGGGGAAACCTGACAACAGGTTTCCCCCTTCTCTTTTGCAGAAAACGCCCGGAGCTGCCGCCCCCTGCCCGGACGCCTTGCCACGGCCCGCACCGGCCTCACGACGACCGCATGAATGCCGACGGGACACCAGCCCTGTACTTGCTCACATGGCGGCTTTCTCCCCGGTTACGGCTGCCCAGTCCCTGCGCAACGCCCACATGCCCTGAGTTCAGGTGTGCCCCGACCACCAACACCGCCAAGACAGCGTCATGAAGCGGGACGGCATCACCGAATTCCGCCCACTTCTCCTCCCGGGAGGCTTTCACCAGGCAAGGCCCAGCAGGATGGCGGCACAGACAGGCCAAGCAAGAGCCAAAAAAAACGCAGATACGCCCAGGAGGGAATATCTGCGTTCTACGCGGGAGCCGGCATCGCCAGCTCCTCGGGCGCACGGATCAGAACTTCGGCTTGTTGATCCGAGGCTCGGTCCGCTGCCCTGCACGGTAGGCCTGCAGGGTGTCTGGATCGTCGTCGGCGAACATGGGCCGCGTCTCCGGGCCCGACACGTCAATCTTGGGCTCGCGCTGTGGCTCGAAGGCCGGCCTGGCTGCGGGCGCCGCACCAGACGCCGAAGCTGCCGCCCCCGGCGCCTGGGGCCAACTGGCGCGAGGTTGCGCCTGAGCCCGCCCCGGCACACCACGTGACGCCGGGTTCTGCGCACCGCCGATGCTCATCCCCGACGGGAAGGCCGAGCGCGGTTGCTGCTCGGGCGCGCTGCCCTGCACCGTTGCCGCCAGACCGGGCACCGGGGCCTTGGGCCCCGCCCCTGCCGTGCGGGCAGCTGGAGCCCCCGCCTGCGCAGATGCAATGCCTTCGGCACCCGAAGACGCCGGGACCGCTCCCTGCTCACCGACCGGCCCGGCGCCCGGTGGCGTCCGCCCCGGCACCGTGCCTTTCGGGAAGGCAGAACGAGCCGTTTCGCCCGCCGCAGCCGTGTATTGCGTGGCCGGCACATCCGGCTGCGCCGAGCCGGCCGATGCCTGCCCGGCTGCTGCCTGCGCTACAGAGCCTCCGGCGAGCAGACGTTGCCCGCTGCGCTGCGCCACGATCTCGGCGGCAGGCAGCACACCATCCGTCGGAAACTCGACCTTGCCCCCCCACTTGCTGGCGAAACCGCCACCGAAGCCCGGATGCTGAGGCACACCGAAACCACGGCGCAGCTCCCCTGCGGTCGGCTGCATCGGCCCATGCCGATACCGCCATGCCACCAGCCCCAATGTCAGGAAGATCAGGAAGCCATGACTGGCCAGCAGAATCCCCGAATTGGAGTAGAAGGACATCAGCACCGTGACGGCCAGGCTGGCCACCAGGGTGCGGCACAACACACGGTCCCAGGCAGTCTGCGCCTGTTTCAGGCACTTGAAGGCAACCCGGATCGCACTGAAGATCATGGCGAAATACAGCAGGGCACCAACGATGCCGAAGTCCCACAGAATGGCCGAAGCCGCCAGCAGATCGATGTGCATCCCGGGATGCGCCTCGAACATATGCCCCCGGTCGGGCACCAGACCATCGACCCCGTAGGAGGAGCCCAGGCCGGTACCGAACAGCGTATGCAGCGGATTGTTCCAAGTCTGCGACTCGAACCAGTACGGAATGGCCGTGATACGGTTGAGGCCGGTTGCGTAGTAGCTGCGCGTCCCGAAGTTGTACTCGATCGTGTCGCGGATGTTGTCTGCGGTGCTGACCTCGGCCAGATCACCGGCCACCTGCACGATGAAGTAGAAATAGCCAAGAACCCCACCGGCGATCAAGGTGGCGACGACCATGCCCAGGAAGGCCAACGGCCGCTTCGCCACCATGTCGAAATAAGCCGAGAACAGGATGACCGGGATCACGGCGATCACGACCTTCGTTTCACCCAGCCCCAGGGGCAGAATGATGGCGACCGACAG
Source organism: Lautropia sp. (assembly GCA_041855185.1). GTDB lineage: Bacteria > Pseudomonadota > Gammaproteobacteria > Burkholderiales > Burkholderiaceae_E > Lautropia. Next base: position 8,104 of record JBHADS010000575.1, read on the forward strand.
TAGCAGGGTCCAGAAACCATTGAGCAGTTTCTCACGCCATGCGCAGAACACGCCAAACAGCAACAGCACCTGGAACATCGCCATGATGGCGCTGGCACCACCACCGGTCAGCGAGCCTTCGAAAGAACCGACGATGATGTCAAAGGGCACGAAGCCCGGGCGGTCGTAGGACAGCACCGTCGGCACGAGTACCACACGCTGATAGAGCGTGAACGGCAACTGCGCCAGCGCCACCCCCGTCAGAAACAGCATCCATCCCCGGACCTGGCGCTCGGTGAAGGGCACCACGGCCAGCAGGAACATCACGCCCCAGAACTGGAAGTGGCGCCGCGCGCCTGCCGCAACCTCGCTCAGCGGCCCCTGCGAGAAGAAGGTGCCGAACACCGCCATGACCATGAAGGCGATCGCGATGTAGATGAAGCCGGGCATCGGCCGCTGGAAATGCTTGTTGCCGACAGCGGCGTAGAGCACCGACGCCCCGGCCAGGAAGATCCCCAGCAACGAGAACAGCCACGATATCCTCGCCATGCCGGGCGAGAAGAAACCCACCGGGCCGTTGATCAGCAACACACCGGCCAACAGCATCCAGACGGCGATCGGCAGCGCATTGAGCAGCAGCAGACCGGCAATCCCGCCCAAGGCCAGCGCCATCAGGATCAGGTCGCCGGTGGCTACCACCAGACCGACGACGACGCCGGCCGCCAGGAAGGCGCCCCCCATCAGGATCGGCAACCAGGGCCGATCACCTGACAGCTGGGGGAGGCGATTCAACAGGGGTGCGTTCAACATGCCGAACCGGGCTTAGTTGCCAAGCCGCAGGGAAGGAGGCGTCACCGACGGACCGGTGCCACCGATCAGACGCTGGGCACGGGTCGACTGCGACGGCGGCAGCACGGCCAGAACCGGGATGCCCGCAGCCTGCAGCAGATCGTCGGCACTGCGCAGCGGACGCTGAGCGGCTTCGAGCGCGAAGGCAGCCAGCAAGCCGATGAACAGACCCAGGAACAGACCCACGGCGGTGTTCAGCACCAGGTTGGGACGGCTGGGCAGCAGCGGCGTGACGGCCGGCGTGATGATGCTGATGTTCGAGTAACCGGCGCTCATGCCCACCGTGGTTTCGGTCAGACGACGGGCAACCAGATCGTAGGCCTGCTGGGCGCTGGCCAGTTCCTGCTGCAGGATGGCGACCTGGTCACGCTTGCCGCGCATGCTGAGCACCTTGGCTTTCTGGGCGTCG
>JBHADS010000576.1:0-4053 GCA_041855185.1 Lautropia sp.
ACTTCACTGCGCGGGCCGGGCAGATAGCTGCGGCAGCAGCCCTGATTGGCGACGAAGGTCAGGACTTGAACCTGGCGTCCGTCGGGCAGTGTCACCTCCAGCACCTTGGGACGGTAGACCTCGTCGAGCATCTCGCGCTGGTAGATCCTGTCCATGATCTGGGCTTCGCATCCGGCCTTGACCCGGTAGACGATGCCCTCGCAGCTGCCGCCCCGGTCGAGGCCCAGCACTACACCCGGCGATTCGGGGGTGCCGCGATAGGTGTGGGAATTGATGCAGAAGGCGCGGTGGTAGCCGTCGATCCGGACTTTGTGGCGTTCCTCGAACTCGAATTCGGGATTCCAGATCAACGAACCATAGGCGAAGGCCCACTGCATCTGCAGGTACTCGGCGGGCGTCGGTGGCACGAAGAAATTGCTGTGATGATGAGGTTTGGCTGCGACCGGCCCGGCCGAAGCCGGGCTGACGACGGCTGACATCATTCGTTCCCGGTGGTGCTGTCAGCCTTAGTTTTGGTCTTTGCGGTCCTGGCGGCTTTGCCTGCCCGACTGCCGGTCGCTCCCGCCTCGGCAGTGGTTCCGGATGTTGCGGACTTGCTGGTTTTCGCGGTGACGGCATCTGCCGCAGCCACCTTGCGCGAGGTCGCTCGGGTCGCGGTGCTGGCACTGCGGGTGCTGGCCGTCTTGCGTTTGGCCGGTGCCTTGTCGTCGTCAGCGCCGTCGGCGGCCTTGCCGGCCTTGGCCTTGGCGTTGTCGAACTCGAAGCCGATCTTGCCGTTGGGCTCGCGCACCAGGAAAGCCTTGAACTTGCGGCGGGTGCGGGAGGAGACGAAGCCCGCCAGCAGATCGGTCCGACCCTCGGCCAGCAGCTTCTTCATCTGCTCCGGCTCGATCGGTTGCTGCAGGATTTCGCGGCCGGAGCGGAAATCACAGCTGCGGACCGGACCGACTGAATTACTGCATACATAATTCATGCCGTGCACATAGACCGGGCTCTGGCACTTCGGGCAGGGGCCGAGTGCTTCCTGGCCGCTGAAATCGACGGCTTCGGCCTGCGCCTCGTCGTTGTCGTTCTGACCGAAGTCGAACTCCAGCTTGTTCTCGTCGGTGATTTTCAGAATCGCCGAGAAGGGGCGGCCCATCTTGCTGCGGAAGCCGGTCAAGGGTCCGATCACCCGTTCTTTCAGCAGGCTTTCGATCTCGGGCAGCTCGAACTGACGGCCACCGGGGATCTTGGTGATCGAGAAATCGCACTGCGTGCAGGCGAAGCGCTTGTAATTCTCCTTGATGACACCGCCGCAGGCCGGGCAGGGCGTCTCCAGCACGGCATAGTCGCCGGGAACGGTGTCGGCTTCGTAATTACGGGCTTTTTCGACGATTTCACGGGTCATGGCAGCAATTTGTGCCATGAAGTCGTCACGTTCGATCTGACCCTTTTCGAGCTGGCTCAGCTTGTATTCCCATTCGCCGGTCAGCTCGGGCATGCTGAGCGCCGCGATGCCCAGGCCGCGCAGCAGCGTCAGCAACTGGAATGCCTTGGCCGTCGGGATGATCTCCCGGCCTTCGCGCAGCAGATAGCGTTCGGTGATCAGCCCTTCGATGATGGCGGCGCGGGTGGCCGGCGTGCCCAGTCCCTTGCCGGCCATCGCTTCCCGTAATTCATCATCATCGACCAGCTTGCCGGCGCCTTCCATCGCCGACAGCAGGGTGGCTTCGGTATAGCGTGCCGGCGGACGGGTCTGGTTGGCGAGCACGGCGATCTCGTCGGTCTGCACCGTCTCATTCGGCTCGACCACGACCAAGTTGGGCTGGCTGCCGTCGCCGGTGGCGTCCTTGCCATAGATGGCCAGCCAGCCGGGATTCACCAGCACCCGTCCTTCGGTCTTGAAGGGGTGGCCCTTCACCGTGGTGATCCGGGTCGTGACCAGGTATTCGGCCGCCGGGAAGAACACCGCCATGAAGCGACGCACCACCAAGTCGTAGAGCTTCTGCTCTGCATCCGACAGGTTCTTGGGCGCCTGCAGGGTCGGGATGATGGCGAAGTGGTCTGAGATCTTGCTGTTGTCGAACACCCGCTTGTTCGGCTTGACCCAATCCTTGTCGAGAATGGTGCGGGCAAATTCGCCATGCACGCCCGACTCGGACAGCTGCCCCAGCGTCTGACGCACGGTGCCCAGATAGTCTTCGGGCAGGGCGCGCGAATCGGTACGCGGGTAGGTCAGCACCTTGTGCTTCTCATAGAGCGCCTGCGCCAGCGCCAAGGTAGTCTTGGCCGAGAAGCCGAAGCGGCCATTGGCCTCGCGCTGCAGCGTCGTCAGATCGAACAGGGCGGGCGCCATCTGGGTGGAGGGCTTGGATTCCTCCGTGACCGTGCCCGGCTGCCCTTCGCAGGCCGCGACGATGGCCTCGGCATCGGCCCGGGACCAGAAGCGATCGGCCTTGTGCTCGGGGTCGTCGGATTTCTTGTGGTCGCGGTTGAACCACTTGCCTTCATAGGTGCCGGCCTTGGCGGCGAAGGTGGCTTTGACCTCGAAGTAATCGCGGGGGACGAACTTGCGGATCTTCTCCTCGCGCTCGACCACGACCGCCAGCGTCGGAGTCTGCACCCGACCGACGGTGGTCAGATAGAAGCCGCCGTCGCGGGAGTTGAAGGCGGTCATCGCCCGGGTGCCATTGATCCCGACCAGCCAGTCGGCCTCGGAGCGGCTGCGTGCGGCGGCGGCCAGTCCGTTCATGTCCTCGCCGGTGCGCAGGTGGGCAAAGCCCTCGCGGATCGCGTTCTGCGTCATCGACTGCAGCCAGAGTCGCTTGATCGGTTGCTTGGCCTTTGCGTACTGCGCAATCAGCCGGAAAATCAGCTCGCCTTCTCGGCCCGCATCGCAGGCGTTGATCAGTTCGACGACATCCTTGCGCTTGATCAGCTTGAGCAGCAGCTTCAGCCGGTCATTGGTCTTTTCGATCGGCTTCAGATCGAAATGCGGCGGAATGACAGGTAAGTTAGTAAATGACCACTTACCTCTCTTGACATCGTATTCCTCGGGCGCAGCAATCTCGACCAGGTGGCCAACGGCCGAGCTGAGCACGTAGTCGTCATTTTCAAAATAGTCGCCGTGACGGACGAAGCCTCCCAGCGCCCGCGCGATATCGGCGGCGACTGAGGGTTTCTCGGCGATGATCAAAGCTTTACTCATGGCGGCGCCATAGTAAGAGGGGGATCGTGAATTGTGCAAGCCTTGGTTAATCCGATACGTCTGAAAGGCGTGTGCCCCATGCCGTTCAGACTTGGCGTTGCCAGCGTCCATCCAGATGCCGGCTGAGGCGGCCCGCCAGTTCCAGCAGCTGGATGGTGATCAGGGTGCGGTCGATCGTCCAGCCGAGCCGCTCGTTCAGCGCCTCGGCCGACAGGGGGTGGTCGCCCAGCGCCGTCCACAATGCCTGAGCATCGGCATCGGCATCGGCATCGGCATCGGCATGCCCGTCCCCGGGGGCGGGCAAAGCCGGGGTTGCCTCCGGCTCAGCGGGCTCGGGGTCCAAGCCGGAGTGTGGGCGTGTGCGGGTTGCCGCCCGTGCCTTGGCCGCTGGCGTGGTGTCCGGGCCTGGGGACCGGGAGGGCGTGTCCACGCCCAGGCAGTCGAGGATGTCATCGACGCATTCGATCAGCGCGGCGCCCTCGCGCAGCAACTGATGGCAGCCTTTGGCCAGCGGATTGTGGATGGAGCCGGGAACCGCCATCACGTCGCGTCCGATTTCGGCGCCCAGCCGGGCGGTGATCAGCGATCCACTCCGGGGGGCTGCCTCGACCACCAGCACGGCCCGTCCCAGGGCGGCGATCATCCGGTTGCGGCGGGGAAAATTGGCTTTCAGCGGCGCCGTGCCCAGGGGCTGTTCGCTGAGCAGCAGACCTCCCGATTCCAGCATCCGGGCGGCCAGCGGGCGATGGCGACCGGGGTAGATGCGATCGATGCCGCTGCCCAGCGCGCCGATGGTGCTGCACGCGGCATGCGATACCTTGTCCCGGCCGGCGAGTGCTCCCTGGTGGGCGGCGCTGTCGATG
>JBHADS010000577.1:0-4650 GCA_041855185.1 Lautropia sp.
CCAGCAACAGGCACCCTATGTGCTGATCGCCGTCCCCCTGCTGGTGGAAACCGGCCACTGGCGAGAACGGGTCGACCGGGTTCTGGTGGTGGACTGCCCGGAAAGCCTGCAACTGGCGCGGGTGATGCAACGCTCGCAGCTGAGCGAAGCGCAGGTACGCTCGATCATGGCGGCGCAGGCGACACGGGCCGAGCGTCTGGCCGCCGCCGACGATGTGATCGACAATGCCGGCACCATCGAGCAGAGCGAGGCCCAGGTGCAGGTACTGCACCAGCGCTATCTGAGGCTGCAGTTGGCACGCGCACGCTGAAACCCCCGGGAATCGCCGCTCGACACGGGCGCACCGGCTCCGCCGTTGCCTGCAGACCGCTGCCCGGCGCTGCGTACTGTTTTCAGCCCGAGAAAGCAGCCGTCCATCGGCCCGCCACAAGGCACCCCCAGGCGCTTGACAGCAGCCGGGGGTTATCATTGACGCCATGATCACCTATCTGCACCCGTTCAACGAGCGCATCCGCACCATGCTCCGGCTCGACGAGCTGTTCCGTCGTTTCGAGCGACTGGTGGCGCGAACCGATGCCCTGTCTCATCACGCCGCGCTGAACACGCTGTTCGAGCTGCTGGAGCTGTCTTCCCGCGCCGAAGTGCGGGCCGATCTGCTGCACGAGCTGGAGCGGCAACGCCAGACGCTGCAGGCCTTTCAGAACGACCCGGACGTGGCGGTCGATGCCCTGTCACACATCCTGGCCGAGATCGAAGGCGCCGCCGCACGGCTGCAGAACAGCGCCGCACGCAGCGCCCAGAGCCTGCGCGACAACGACTGGCTGATGAACATCCGCAGCCGCAGTGTGATCGCCGGTTGCAGCTTCCAGGTGGATCTGCCCTTCTACTACGCCTGGCAGCACCGCCCTGCCGAAGAACGGCAGCAGAACATCATCGATTGGGCACAGCCCTTCGCGCCGGTGCGCGAATGTCTGACGATCGTGCTGCGCCTGCTGCGCGAATCCGGCCAGCGCACCCGTGTCTCGTCGCAGAACGGCAGCTATCAGCAGCAGCTCGGTGGCAAGACCTATCAGCTGGCCGAGATTCGGCTGGACGAGAAGCTGGGTGCCATTCCCGAGTTCTCGGCCAACAAGTACATGTTGTGGATCCGCTTCGGCCGCCTGGACCGTGAATTCAAGACCCGCCCCTTCGAGGGCCACGTCGATTTCGAGCTGAGCCTCTGCAGTCTGTGATGGAAGAACCCCGCCGCCTGATCGTCAGCTGCCCCATCTGTGGTGAGGCCGCCGAGTACAGCCCTGCCAACCGATGGCGCCCCTTCTGTTCCGAGCGTTGCCGGATGATCGATCTGGGCGCCTGGGCCGATGAGTCCTATGTGGTGGCCGGCAAGCCGCTCGAGGCCGACGACGACCTGCCTCCGCCGCGCGCATAGCGGCAGCCCGCCAGCACAGGCTGCCACGCGCAGCAGATCCTGCAGGGCCGTGCCCCTGTTCATGACGCGCCCGCTTCCCGAGCCTCCCTATGCCTCGCGGCTACTTCAATCTGCAAAAACTCGAACCGCAAGATAAGTGTGCGCTCACACTGAAGCAGATCAGCACATCGCAGCACAAACGAAGAAAACGGCACATTACCTGCGTCATACCCCCACTTCTTCACAGCTCCCACAGTATCCCCCCTCCATCCGCCAGCATGGCCCAGTCATCGCATCGACGCTGAAGCGCGGGCCAAGGCTCACCAAAATCGAAGTTCCTCCCCCTCAGAGGCCACCAGGCACCGGGCCCGCAGAAGGCTGCTTCTCTATCCCCGGCGTCTGGGCTTTATCGGCCAGGGCGCCGCCGACTCCTTACGCGCGTCCAGGGGTGCAACCGCGCTCGGTACTGTCCACCTTCGCTGGGGCCAGTCCGGGCCGGGGCACTGCTTCAGCACACGGTCAGGAACCATTTATGCGACGCATCCGTAAAGCGTTCTCGAGAGAAGCCCTTCCCTTCCAGCGTGCCCCGCTCGCCGCCGCTCTGCTGCTCGGCTGCGCTCTGCTCGTGCAACCCGCCCATGCCTCGCTCAGCAACGCCGAGCTGAAGCTGGAGAAGGACGGCGTCGCCAACTTCGACCCCTCCCCAGGCAACGGGATGGATACCGGTCCCCAGAACGGGATCGTGCGTACCCATGACATCCTCGAATACCAACTGGCGCTGAGCACCAATCAGGGAGCCAGGAGCCCCTGGATGGAACTGACCCTGCCGTTGCACAACGGCCAGCCGGTGGCGAGGTGGCTGTCGGTGCCCACCAAATGTGCCACGGGCGGCATCTCGGCCGACGGCCAGCGTCTGGTCTGCGTGCTCGCCGACTTTCCTGCGGGGCGCACGGAAGCGACAAATTTTCATGCGCAGGTACTGGGCAGCGCCGCGAACGGCACCCTGATCGCCCCCCCCACCGTCAAGGTCGGCACTGCGGATATCGCCGATGCGCCGCTGGCGAATTCGGTGCCGCCGGTGCGCGTCAGTGCCGCCCCTTTCTATGATGCGCTGCTGCTCGTCGGCAATCCGCGCGAGGCCACCTTTCAGATGGGAGGAGGCCCCAGCGGGCAGTCCACCATGTACATGCGCCCCTTCCTGGGGCTGATGGCACGCCACCCCAACGGCTGGGGCAAGATCGGGGTGGAACAGCTCGATCCCAGCCAACCGATCCGAATCGACGTGGGACTGTCGGGTTTTCCGGGCCAGAGTCGCACCGACGGTCAGCATCCACAACTGGTGAACTGGCTACCGACGACCACAACGACCTTCAGCTTCGGCGATGGTTGTGGCAACAGCGGGAAGGGGGCGCCGGACCGCCGGGTAATGGGCGGTGGCATCAACAACTACGGCCTGATTCTTGATCACGGCCCCGACGGCATTCCGGCCAGCCTATCGGCTCTGGATCGACGCAGCGCCGTCTACAACGGTGGCGATTGTCGCGTGATCAGCAGTACCAGGGATTCGATCTCGCTGGCGCTGGATGGCGTGGATACGACACTCGTCAGCGCCCCGACCCAGTTCTTCCGCACCGCCCAGATCCCAGCCAGCGACCACTGGCTGGCCGGCAAGGTGATGGTGCTGTGGTCCGATGTCGGCGACTACGAGCTCAACCGCGTCTATGCCCCGGAGCTGCGCATTCGCTCGGTCACGGCACCATCGATCAGCGGCGCCAACATCCAGAACGTGCGCACCGACAACGATGCGATCTCGATCAAGGTACTGGTGCAGTCGTCCGGTGAGACCTCGAAGGCTTTTTCGGCGGACAGTACCCTGCCCCGCCCCTACAGCAGCTTCCCCGACCCACTGGTCAACTCGGGGCGTGTCGAGCAGCTGGCACCACGGCAAGTGGTGGGCGCCATGCTGCGCTACAACAATACCGGCGCCACCACGCATGGGGACGTGCGGCTCTGTGAGGTGCTCGACCGCACCGCCTTCGATCTGGCCGCACACTTCTCGGTCCGCCTGAATCCAACGGCCAACTACCCGATCAACAGCCGTCGTGTCCGCTATGGTGCACACACCTCCGGCAACCCTTACTTCAGCTCCACCGACAGCGCCAACGCCTACCACGAAGAAGGCGTGGAGGGGCGCTCGGCCTATTCCAGCGCCACCTGCGACGGACCGCACATTCAGTGGTTCAGTACAGCGCAAGAGGCCGAGCGTGCCGGCGGGCTGGTCTATATCCGAGGGGAGATGGATGAACTGCATGGCGGACATAGCGTCTCCCTGCAGATCACCGGCCTGCAGATGCGCGAAACCTGGGCCGCCACCATCCAGGTGGAAGCCCCTCGCGCCCAGCTGCGGCGCGGCGGCGAGGCGATCGAGCCGGGCAGCATCATCCGCAACCGCTCACTCTACAGCACCAGCAGCGCCGGCGTGGCGAACCTGCATAGCCGACCAACACGGAACCAGGACCATCTGGAGGCAGTCGAGATGCAGACGGTGGCGCGCATCTCGAAGGAGATCACCGATCCGCCCAATGCCACCCAGGCTCCAGTATCGGCCGGCACCATCATCAGCTATCAGCTGTCGCCACGCTTCTCCACGATCTTTCCGCCTCAACCACGCACCGTCAGCATCACCGACGTGCTGCCGGCCAATGTTCGCTATGTGAGGGGCTCGGCCCGGATGGACGGCCAGCCGCAGGAGCCGATCATCCAGCGCGACCAGCCGGCCGCCGGCATGACGACACTGATCTGGCGCCTGGAAAACCGCCTGCCGCACGCGGGCGAGAACAGCGATGCCGGTGCGGCCCTGCCGGTCATCACCTATCAGGCGCGGCTGGGCCTGGCGCTGACCGATGGCACGCGAGTGACGAACCTGGCGGCCATCAGCGGAGGTGGCAACGACCATGAACGCGACTGCGTGTTCAACCCCGCACTGGGCACCTATGGCACCTGTGCCAAGGCCGCCACGAGCAGTCTCACGGTCCAGACCCCGCCGGGTTTCCAGCTCGAGAAGCAGGCACAGCCGCCGGAGATCGAGCCGGGCGACCCCTTCACCTACACGCTGACCTTCGTCTCGATGGGGCAGGATATCCATGCCCCCCACGTGCCCGATCTGATCGACATTCTGCCCTTCATGGGCGATGGGGTCGCCAACACCGCCAACAGTCGCGCTGCCCGCCAGCCGGCCTCCC
>JBHADS010000578.1:0-4231 GCA_041855185.1 Lautropia sp.
CCACTCATGTTCCGAAAGCTGTTGATTGCCGTTGGCGTCTTTCTCGGCCTGTTGGTCGTGTTGGCCATCGGGGTCAGTTTTGTCGATGTCAATTACTTCAAGCCGCAGATCACCTCCTATGTGTCCTCGCGGTATCAGCGCACGCTGACCATCGACGGAGATCTGTCGCTGTCGCTGTTTCCGGATGCTGCGGTGACGCTGCCCTCGGTTCGCCTGTCCGAGCCGAACCTGCCCGAGGAAGACGCGGCTCGCCTGTCGGCCGCCCGGGTCAGCATCGCGCTGCTGCCCCTGCTCAAGGGTGAGATCCAGGCCGATACCATCAGCCTGGAAGGGCTGGATGCCCGTATCGTCCGCAAGGCCGATGGCAGTCTCAGCATCGATGACCTGATCGGTGCCGCGCCGGCCTCCACCGAGGGCCAGGCGGCCGAGAAACCGGCCGATACCGCCGGGGACAAGCCCGCTGAAGGGAGCGCAGAACCGGCCAAAGCGACCAAGGTGCCTGCTTTCCGGGTCGACGGGGTCGAGCTGAAGAATGCCCGGGTCGTCTATGAGGACCGTCAGAGCGGGCAGCAGCTGACGCTGGAACGCCTGAACCTCGAAACCGGCCCGCTGGCCAATGTGATCGAGACCCCGCTGAGCCTGAGCCTGGGCTTTGGCGCCAGCTCACCCGAGGCGCGGGGCGAGTTCAATCTGCAGGGCCGGCTGAACCTGAACCTCGATGAAGGGCTGTACGGTTTCAACGATTTCAATGCGACGCTGAAGGGCGCCATCGACACGCTGCAGGTTCAGCAGCTGGCGCTGCGGCTCAAGACGCTGTCCTTCAATCCGAACGGTCCGCTCGTCGATGTGGACAGTCTGGTGCTCGATGGCCACGGACGGATGGGTGAGGATGCTTTCAATGCCCGCTTGGCGGCGCCGCGTCTGGCGATTGCCAAGGACAGCGCGTCGGGCGAGACCATCGAGGGGCTCGTCAAGCTGGGTGACAAGGAATGGCTGAACGCCAAGCTGAGCCTGGCCGGCGTCGGTGGCACGGCCGATGCGCTGAAGGTCGAGCGCCTGGGGCTGGAGACGACGCTCAAGCAGGAAGGTCGCAGCGTGGTGGCTCAGCTCGCCACGCCGGTGACGGCCAATCTTTCCGGCGGTCGCTATCAGTTGACCGGCCTGGACGGGTCGGTCTCGATCGATGATCCGTCGGTGCCGAAGGCGGCCTCGCAGCTGAAGCTGGGCGGCACGGTCGGGCTGGATCTGAGCAAGGAGACTGTGGCGGCCGATCTGAACGCCCTGGTCGACAAGGCCAAGATGGTGCTGAAGGCCGGTGTCAACGGCTTCAAGACGCCGAAGATCAATGTGTCGCTGGACGCCGATGCACTGAACATCGACCATCTGTTCCCGCCGGCCAAGACCGAGACCGCTGCACTGCCGCAGGCCGCCCCGGGCAACCAGACCGAGACGCCGGTGGATCTGTCGGCGCTGAAGGGGCTGACGCTGGATGCGCGGCTTGGCATCGGCCACCTGGTGGCCCGTGGGCTGGAGCTGCGCTCGCTGAAGGCCAACGCGAAGATCGCCAACGGTCAACTGAATCTGGCGCCGGTTTCCGCCGCGCTCTATGAGGGCCGGATGTCGGCGTCCTCCGTGGTCACGACCGGCTCGACGCCTGCGGCGAACAAGATGACGCTGAAGGCCGATTTCAGTGGCATCTCGATCGCGCCCTTGCTGAAGGCACTGGCCGATCAGGACATGCTGGAAGGTAAGGGCAATCTCAGTGTCGCGGTCAACACCGGTGGCGCCACCGTCGAGTCGATGAAGCGTTCGCTGGCCGGCAATGCCGCGCTGGCGCTGAAGGACGGCGCCCTGAAGGGCATCAACCTGGGCGAGAAGATCCGCCAGGCCAAGAGCACGTTCCAGAGCGCCAAGACCGAGCAGCAGACTTCCGACAGCACCCAGAAGACCGACTTCACCGAGATGTCGGTCAGCTTCCAGATCCAGAATGGCGTGGCACGCAGCAAGGATCTGTCGATGAAGTCGCCGCTGCTGCGGGTTGGCGGCGAGGGCGCCGTCGACATCGGTCGCAGTGTGCTCGATTACACCGTGATGGCCTCGGTGGTTGGCACCAGCGGCGGTCAGGGCGGCAAGGAGCTGAGCGATCTGTGCGGTGTGACGATTCCGGTGCGGCTCAGCGGCGCCTTCGATGCACCGGGCTGGGAAATCGACTGGGCAACGGCTGCCCGTGAGGCGATGAAGTCCAAGGTGGGCAGCGAGCTGAAGGGGCAGGCCGAGACCAAGCTGAAAGAGCAGCTCGAGAAGAGCGGTGTGGCCGAGAAGCTCAACCAGGCCGTCGATACCGACAAGGCCAAGGAGGCGCTGAAGGGCTTGCTGGGGCGCTGATCCACGCAGCACGTGCCGGGCAGGGCGGCCATCGCCATGCCTGCCCGGCGCCGGGAGGGACCAGCCGTGCCCGGCCGACTACCGCCGTGTCATCGAAGCAGCCAGCCTTGACGGCGCGTGGCGCCTTGCCAGCACACGGTTTTGGGACCAGCGTGGGGACAAATAAGTCATAACACGCTCTAGCCGTGTGGCCGCCGCTCCGAGGCCGGAAGGTCAGTGCGGCCGGACAGCTCAGAAGGGCCGGGTCTTGCCCTCGGCCATCCGTTCCAGGGGCCGACAGTCACGCACCTGCCAGCTCCGGCGCCCACCGCTGATCCATCCCCGGCTGTTCCATTCGGCCAGCAGGCGGTTCAGCGTTTCGGCGCGGATGCCGAGCTGGGCGGCCAGCCGGCGCTGGCTCTGGGGCAGCGTCAGTTCGGCGCCCTGGGTTTCGCTCAGGCTGACCAGGTAGGCGGCCAGGCGCTGCTGGGCGGTGCTGCTGGTCAGCCATTCGACCTCGTTGACCCGCTGGTAGAGCCGTTGGCTGAAACTGCGCAGCATTCGCATCGCCATGACGGGATAGCTCTCGCAGGCGCTGCGCAGGCTGCAGCCCGACAGGCGCCAGAACGTCACCGGGCCGCCGGCCGCACGTGAACTCATCGGATAGCGACCATGTTCCATGAACATGGCGGCATCGGCCACCAGATTGCCGGGGCCGAAACACTGGAAGACATGCTCGTCGCCGTCCTGGCTGAAGCGGACCATTTCCAGCTGACCACTGATGATCAGCAGATAGTGGGTGGCTTTGTCACCCTCATGGAAGGCGTGTTCACCGGCCTCGAGGGTCTGCGGCCAGGCGTTCTCGCCAAGTTTGGCCAGAATTTCGGCCGGAAGGTCCGCAAACAGCCTGTGTTTGCCCAGAAACATCGACAAGGGCGTCGTGATCGTGGGTTGCGGACAAGCGCGCAGATCGTTCATGGCAGCGTCTGGACATCGTTCCTGGTGGGAGATGTCTGGATTCTGCCACGACTGCACGGGAAGGAGGGGGCTTTCGGCGCCGTGCCTTGCCGGTATTGCCCGGTTTGACTCAGCGCAGGGCGGCTTTCAGGCTTTTCAGGCCGAACAGGCTCAGCAGGAACAGCAGGCTGGCCAGCGCTGCGCTCCACAGCGAATAGGGCACGCCCAGCAGATCCGAGTTGGCCTCGGCGCAGGATGAGGCGGTGGGCTGAAAGACTTCGGGCAGCCAGATCGACAGGCCCGTATCCAACAGGAAGCGGTCGGCGAAGGTGATGCCGCAGGCGTCGGTGGCCGCAGCGACGAAGTGCTGGTAGAGGGCCGTGCCCAGGGTACCCAGCGCCAGCAGGCCGGCGAGCACGAAACTGATGCCGGCCAGCAGTCGCACCGCACTGCTGCGTCCGGGCAACAGCGCCAGCAGGCCGAGCGCGCCGATCAGCAGATAGCCGACGCGCTGCAGAATGCACCAGGGGCAGGGTTGCATGTCGAACACGTGCTGTGTCGTCAAGGCAATGGCAATACCCCCCCAGGAGAGAAGGACGACACATGCCGCCAAGTGGCGGTGTGGTATACTAGATCCCTTCATCGTGTTTCAAAAAAGTAGTATTTCAGTCGGCGTTCTGTTGTGTTCAGGCAACGGCGCGATTGGATCGGAACACGCCTTTCATTCTTAGCTTAACGGGACTCAGGGATGAAATCGACTCGTAAACCTAATTCAGCCATGACTGCGCACCATCATAGCGCCATTGTCACGGCTCGGCACGCTGCACGGATGCGCGCCGGCCGGGTTGAATCCAGGCCAGAAGACTATGCGGATATCGCTGTTACCGAACAAGCCAAGCGCCTGAGAGAA
>JBHADS010000579.1:0-3968 GCA_041855185.1 Lautropia sp.
ACTGGGACTGGGACTGGGACTGGGACTGGGACTGGAAGGGCTCGGGCCCGGCGTGCGCTGCTGACCGGTCTGGGTCTGGGGGGCGCGGCATGGGCGATGCCAGGGCTGCTCAGCGCGGCGGGTGCCCCGGCGCGGGTCGTGGTGGTCGGCGGCGGCTTCGGTGGCGCCACCGCCGCCCGCTATCTTCGCCGCTTCGCGCCCGGCGTGCGCGTCACGCTGGTGGAGCCGGAGCGCCGCTTCTACACCTGCCCTTTCTCGAATCTGTATCTGGCCGGCCTGCGCAGCTGGGACAGCATCGGTCACGATTACACCGGCCTGCGTCGGGCCGGGGTCGAGGTCATCCATGCGCGTGCCGAGGATGTGGACAGGGCGCGGCGCCGGCTGCGGCTTTCCGATGGCAGCAGTCTGGCCTGGGACCGCCTCGTGCTTTCACCCGGCGTCGACATGCGCTGGGATGCGCTGCCGGGCTACGACCGGGCGGCTGCCCGGCTGGCCCCCCATGCCTGGAAGGCAGGGCCGCAGACCCGCCTGCTGTTTCGGCAGCTGCGGGCGATGAAGGACGGCGGAACCTTCGTGATGGTGATTCCCGAAAACCCCTTCCGCTGCCCTCCCGGCCCTTACGAGCGGGCGGCGATGGTCGCCCACTACTTCAAGCAGCACAAGCCGCGCAGCAAGATCCTGCTGCTGGATGCCAAGGACCAGTTCTCGAAGCAGGCGCTGTTCCAGCAGGGCTGGAAGGCGCTCTATGGCGACATGATCGAGTGGATCGGACAATCGGACGATGGCCAGGTTCAGCGGGTCGATGCCCGGCGTCTGGAGGTCGAGACCCTGTTCGGCACCGTGCACCGCGCCGATGTGCTGAATGTGATTCCGCCGCAGAAGGCGGGCATGATTGCCGACCGGGCCGGGGTGACGGACAGCAGCGGTTGGGTGCCGATCGTGGCCGGCACTTTCGAGTCGCGCCAGCAGCCGGACATCTTCGTGCTGGGCGATGCCACCCTCGCGGCGCCGATGCCCAAGTCGGGTTTCGTCGCCAACACCCAGGCCAAGGTGGCAGCCGCGGTGATCGCGGCCGATCTGGCCGGGCGGCCACGCCCCGAGGCACGATATGCCAACACCTGCTACAGCCTGATCGGCCCGGACTATGGGATTTCGGTGGCGGGGGTCTATCACGCCGAAGCCGGCAAGCTCGTCGAGGCCGCAGGGGGCGGGGTCAGTCCGCTGCAGGTCGATGCCGACTTCAGGGCGGCGGAGGCACGTTATGGGGCAGCCTGGTATCAGGCGATCTGCAACGACATCTGGGATCGATGAGCCACAACCGACATCCAGGATCAGGCGATCCCGACAAATAGTGCAAAGGCAGTCCTGAATCATGCATGCTGCATTCAGAATCAGAAATTCAATTGACGGAGGCTTCTCGGGGCGATGGATCTGATCTGGGCGAGTTTCGGCTTGGGGGCCGCATTCGGCGCTGCCGCCCGTGCTGGCAGTTTCTGCCTGCTGCGCGGGCTTTCGCAGGCGATGTCTCCGCGTCCGGTGATCGATGGCACGCCCGGCCAGAAGGCGCCGCCGCGAATGGCACCGGCCTTGCAGGCCTTTGCGCTGGCGCTGGCGGTGGCTCTGCTGGGGACGCAGTTGCTGGGCATCGGCGGACAGCTGGATCTGGCCAAGGCCCTGCCGATGCGTGCCCAGTTCTCGCCGTTGGGGGTTCTGCTGGGTGGCCTGATGTTCGGGGCCGGCATGGCGATGGCCAATGCCTGCGGTGCACGCGCCCTGGTGCTGCTGGCGGGGGGCAACCTGCGTGCGCTGTGGGTGCTGCTGTGGCTGGGCCTCAGCGCGCAGGCGGCGATGACGGGCGTGCTGGTGCCGGCACGCCGCTTTCTGCAGGGCTGGCAGACCGTCGAGCTGCCCCAGCCCGGGCTGCCGGCCTGGCTGGTAGCTCAGGGGGTGCCGGCCGGCGTGGCGCTGCTGCTGGCGATCGGGCTGCCCGCGCTGCTGTTGCTCGCCTATGCGCTGTGGCGACCGGCGTTGCGGCACCGTCCGGCGCAGTGGCTCGGCGCCCTCGTCATCGGGCTGCTGGTGGCCGCGGGCTGGTGGATCAGTGCCCATGTCGGTGTCGATCCCTTTGCCTTCGAGCCGAAGCCGCTGAGCTCGCTGTCCTTCATCAGCCCGGTGGCCGAAAGCTGGCTCTATCTGCAGTTGGCAGTCGGCCGGGAGCTTGCGGCTGCCGTGGCGATGGTGGGCGGTGTGCTGGCAGGCGCCTTTGTGGTGGCAGTGCTGAGCCGCTCCTTCCGCTGGGAGGGCTTCGACAGTACCGGGCGGATGGCAGCCAGTGCCGTGGGCGGGGTGCTGATGGGTTTCGGTGGCGTGGTGGCGATGGGCTGCTCGATCGGCCAGAACCTGAGCGGCCTCTCCACCCTGGCCCTGGCCAGCCTGCCCGCAGCAGCCGGTATCGTGCTGGGCGCAGCTGCCGTGATCCAGTGCAGGCGCAGTTGAGGCGCCGGAAACAGGGCAGGGGCGGGCAGCGTGTTATACACTGATTCGCCCCCGTGAAAGCCTCTTCCGGGTGTGCAGCACACACGCGGAAGTGCGTTCCGGGTGTCGGCGTCGGAGCTTTCACCCGCTGCGTTCTTCTGCTTCATTCCCTTCGGTTTCGATCTACATAGGATATGTGATGAAACGTCGTCAGATTCTCACCATGACCCCTGCCCTGGCCGTGGCGGCCGCGCTGCCTGCCGCCGCCCAGGCCGTTCCCGTGGCACCGGCCGTGCTCAGCGGCCAGAGCAGTTTTCTGCCCCGAAAGGGCAAGGGGCCGCGCATTCTCATCTGCGGCGGCGGTTGGGGAGGGCTGACGGCTGCCCGCTATCTGCGCGACGCGCTGCCGCAGGCCGATATCGTCGTGGTCGAGCGTCATCCGACCTTCTGGTCGGGTCCGATGAGCAACAAATGGCTGCTCGACATCGTCAACACCGATTTCGTCAACCGCGACATGCTGCGGCCGGCACGCACCTACGGCTACACGCTGCTGCAGGCCGAGGTGATGGGCTTCGAGCGCGACAAGCGCCGGGTGCTGACCTCGCTGGGCTGGCTCGACTATGACTATCTGATCCTGTCCGGCGGTATCCGCGATGCCTTCGATGCCTGGTTCGGCAACGATGTGCGCACCATCGACTACACGCGGGCGCACTATTCCAGCGCCTATCTGCCCAACCGGGAGATGCTGTCGCTGAAGCGCCGCGTGCAGGATTTCAAGGGCGGGACGCTGGTGATGACTCTGCCGCCGCCGCCGCATCGCTGCCCGCCCTCGCCCTATGAGCGGGCCTGCCTGATCGCCGCGCACATCAAGAAGAACAAGATTCCCGGCAAGGTCCTCATCCTGGACCCGAAGCCCCGCATCGCGCCGATCAGCGTCGGCTATCAGCAGGCTTTCGAGGAGCTCTATCCGGACATCATCCAGCACGTGCCCAACGCGCGGATCAAGGAGGTCGATCCCTACAGACGGCATATCAAGACCGAGGCCGGCGATTTCGATTTCGACGAGGCGATCCTGATGCCACCGCATCAGGCGGCCGATCTGGTCTGGTACGCCGGGCTGATCGGCAAGGGGGCAGACGGCAAGCCGACGGGCTGGGCCGACATCCACCCCCGGCTGTTCCATGCCAAGGCCGACGATCGCGTCTACGTGGTCGGCGATTCGATGGGGCAGATCTCGCCGCAGTTCGGCCACTATCCGAAGAGCGCCCATGTCGCCAACGTCATCGGCAAGATCGTCGCCAGGAACCTGACGCAGCGCATCAAGGGCGAGACCGTCACGCCGATCCTGCCGGACAACCTCTGCTACATGATGGTGAACATCGAGCCGCAGGAAGCGATCTCCGTGATCTTCGACTATGAAGTGGATGCCAGTGGACAGGTGATCCAGAACCAGGTCGATGTCGATGTGCGCTCGCCCGATCTGGTGAAGGAGG
>JBHADS010000580.1:0-6742 GCA_041855185.1 Lautropia sp.
ATTTTTTGTTGTCTTTTCGACAGATTTTGATGTTGGTCATGAATGATCAGGTCAGCGGAGGATTCTCATCCTGCTGGCTTGATCAATCGTCCATCGGCATCACGCGCAGCAGGCTTGGTCTTTCGACTGCTGGGTTCCGGGCGGGTTTTCTGAATGGTCTGATCGCCATTGGTCTGTCCATTGCTGCCGGCATTCTGCAAGAGGCACAGGTAGCGGGCAGAAAGTGCAGCAAGGATCCAGTAGTTTCCGGTTACGGCGCCATCCAGTAAACGACTGCCATAAATGTTGCCCAGCATCACGGCAAGCGTAGCACCGGCAAAGCCTGCAGCCATAGCCCGCTGGTCGGGCGTATTTGCCGCTCGCCAGAATTTCCATGCAAGAACAGAAAGGGCGAAATAAAGCGCCAAAGTCATTAAGCCGCCTAATAATCCCGCCTCGGTGGTGATCAGAACCAGGAAGTTGTGGGCGTCCATGCCGGCCTGGCTTTCGATCTCGGTGCCGATCTCGCGCTTGAAATGGTTCAGGCCGATACCCCAGGGACGAGCCGCGATCAGACGAGCGGCGCCTTCCCAGAGCACGAAGCGGCTTTCAGTACTTTCATCCAGTTGCGCCTCTCCGGTCTCGGATGTCTGCTCGGTGGTCATCGCCAGTCGCTGCACGACACCTTCGGGAACCCAGGATTCGTAATAGAAAACGGCGACCGCGATCAGCAGACCCAGAATCACGTTGCGCTTCAGCGCCATCAGCAGCAGCAGAGCTGCCACGATCAGATAGGCCTGCCGGGAATAGGTGCAGAAGATGCCGATCAGCAGGATGCCGGTGCCGCCCAGCGCGCCGAGTCTCCACAGAGGCTTGCCCTTCATGTAGAAGGCCACCGCCGCAAAGACCGGGATGAACATCGCAAAGAAGACGGCTGCAAGGTTGGATGCCTTGTAGTCGGTGCCGAAGGGGCCGGCGGCCCGCTTGGTTTCTCCGTAGACGCCGAAACCGTAATCGAGCCCTTCCTTGATTGCCTCCAGCCCGGCAACGGCAGCTACCAGCAGGATCATGAAGAACATCCGATGAATGGTCTGTACGTCGCGCACGGCGTGGAAGAAGACGAAGTACAGCGACATGAAGAAAATGGAATTCTTCAGCGCCGTCAGATCGAGCATCATCAGCGAGCGGTCGTAGACCTGACCGATCGCAAAGGCCCAGCAGAGCATCGCGAAGTAGGCGATGAAGATGCGTTTCAGCGGCGTGGGCGGCGGGGGTTGCAGTGCATCCTTGGGTCGCAGGTACATCACGGACAGGATGCTCAGAAACAACAGATTGATGGAGTTCAGGCCCTTGAGGCCCAGGTCGGCGGGCAGGTGCAGCTGGTTGGGCACCCAGACGATCATGGCCGCCAGCAATAAGGTGAGCAGCAGGTTCAATGCGATGAGCCGATGGTTTTGAGGTTGCGTATGGCACGCTTGAAATCCCCGATCGGGGTATCGGGCATGCCGATGCGGGCAATGGCAAACCGGTCGCTGGGCGCCTGGTTGATGCCTCGCTCGGTGGTGACGGCGTGGTGGAATCCGGTCAGCGCCAGGAGGTCCGGCATCCACACCGAGCTTCGGCCTCCAGGATACGCAAAGCTGTCGATCGGTTGCTGACAGAGTGCCTGAAGTTGCTGGCGGGAGCTGCGCAGTTCGAGCAGCAGCTGCTCACGGCCCAGCTTCCGGGGGTCGATGTGCGAGTGGGTATGGCCGCCTATGCTGAAGCCCTGCGCGGCCAGGGTCTGCACCTGTTGCGGACTCATCCGGGTTGCAGCCAGCTGCGGCGAGGATTGTGGCTTCAGCATCAGCCGCAATTGCGCGATCGTCTGCTCGATGGTGGCCAGATCCTGTTGCCAGAGGCAATCCAGCAGTTGCGCACAGCTTTCGCGTCGCACCGAAGGGGCCAGCGACAGCACCGGGGGCAGGCCGCGCAGACCCAGCGCCGACGTCTCGATCCGATCGGCGCTCGTGCCGGCCAGGATGGCGATCACCTGATCCCACCACAGCGGAACACCTTCTTCCAGCCCGCCGGTCACGACATAGACCGTCGCCGGAAAACCGTAGGTCTTCAGCAGCGGGGCGGCAATCGTCAGATTGTCCAGATAACCGTCGTCGAAGGTGATCGCCACCGCAGCCGGGGGCAGGGGCTCCTGCTTCAGCAGACGCTCGACCGCAGTCTGCAAGGGCATCACATGGGCATGTTTCGACAGCCAGTCCAGCTGTTCGACGAAGTGCTTGCGCTGTACGCACATGCCCAGCTCGAAGGGGTCGGCGCGCGCATCGTCGATGATGCGGTGGTACATCAGCACCAGCAGGCGGTTGTCAGGGCTCATCAGACGCTCGATCTGGCCGTCGTAGAGCCGGATCGCGTCCGTCAGCGGGGCGAGCCACTGCTTGATCAACTGTTTGCTGTGATGCTTCAACATCGGCGTGTCTGGAGGGGGTTGGGCTGGTCCACGAATGTCTTCATCCAGGTTTCCAGCACCATCAGCATCCACAGAAGTTCACCGCGATCCTGCAGACCTTGCTGATGGTCGTTGACGAGTCGTTGGATACCGTCAATGTCATACAGACCGCGCTCCCGGAAGGAACGACTGCCGATCGTGTCCTGCAGCATCGGGTAGAGTTCGCCGCGGAACCAGGAGGCCAGGGGAATGGCAAAGCCCTGTTTACATTTGGCGAGCACTTCGGCCGGCAGCTGTCTGGCTGCAATTTTCCGCAGCGCATACTTGCCGACCTTGCCCCGTTGCTTCATCGACAGCGGCAGGCGTGCAGCAAATGCCACCAGCTCCTGATCCAGCAGCGGCGCCCGGGCCTCCAGCGAGTTTGCCATGCTGGCCCGGTCGACTTTGGTCAGGATGTCGTCGACGAGATAGGTATCCATGTCTCCGGACAATATCTGTTCCATGCGCTGATGGATGTCGGGGCGGACAAACCGTTGACGGATGCTGCCGAATGGGTCCTGGCGGGCCGCTTCGCCAAAGATCTGTCGCAGATCCTCGGCGCTGGCCAGCCCCACCATCGCCAGATAGTCGTCGGGCCAGCCCTGGGCCAGCCGCTCGCCGATGCGTGCCAGCCGGCGGCCTTTGGCACCCGGCATCAGGCCGGCGCCCAGGCGCAGCACATCCGGGGCCAGGCCCAGGGTGGCGCGCTTCAGCCGCTGCAGCGTCTGGTAGCGCTGATAGCGCGAGTAGCCGGCAAACAGTTCATCGCCGCCGTCGCCGGACAGCACCATCTTGACGTGGCCGGCCGCCAGACGGGAGACCAGATAGGTCGGAATGGCCGAGGAGTCGCCAAAGGGCTCGTCGAAATACCAGGCGAGTTTCTCGAGCAGATCGGCGGCATCGGGGCGGACCACCAGTTCGTGATGCTCGGTGCCGAGATGCTGGGCCACCCGTCGCGCATCGGGCAGCTCGTCGAAGGCGGCTTCCTCGAATCCGATCGAGAAGGTCTTGAGGGGCTGGGTCAGGTGGCGCTTCATCAGCGCGCAGACGACGCTGGAATCGAGGCCGCCGCTGAGGAAGGCGCCGAAGGGAACATCCGAGACCAGTCGAACGCGCACGGCGTCGTCGAGCTGGGCTTCCAGCTGGTCGATCAGCACACTTTCTTCTTCCGGCCATTTGGGCTCGAAGTCGAGGCGTGCATAGCTGTGCTGTTCGATCCGGGCCGGCTTGCCATCGATGCCGGGTTCGATCGACAGCCAGTGGCCGGGTTGCAGCTTGGCGATGCCCTCGAAGATCGTGGCGGGAGCCGGGATGTAGCCCAGGCTGAAGAAGTCCTGAATGGCTGCGGTGCTGAGCTGCGGCTGCCAGCCGGGCACGGCGAGCAGGGTTTTCAGCTCCGAGCCGAATCCCAGCAGGCCGGGGGAGAGTTCGCCGAGGTAGAGCGGTTTCTTGCCGATGCGGTCACGGGCCAGGATCAGGCGGCGCTGATCCAGGTCGAGGATGGCGATGGCGAACATGCCACGCAGCCGGGCAAAGCAGTCGGTGCCGTAGGCGGCGTAGGCGTGGGCGATGCATTCCGAGTCGGAGTTCGTCTGGAATACATGGCCGAGTTTTTCCAGCTCCTCGCGCAGCGTCTGGAAATTGTAGATCTCTCCGTTGAACACCAGCTGCACCCGGCCATTGCGGGAGTGGACGGGCTGATGACCGCCGGCGACATCGATGATCGCCAGACGGCGCATGCCGATCATCGCCCAGTCCGTTTGATACGTTCCCTGATCATCCGGTCCGCGATGAAAGATGGATGCGCACATGGCATCCATCGTGTCCTTGTGGGGCAAGGTCTGCCCGTTCAGCGAAATCAGTCCGGCAATACCGCACATGCTTCAGTGTCCGTGAGCGCTGGAGGAGGAGAGAAAGGGAGAGGGCGCTCAGTGCCTTCCCGCATACATCGCCATGAGTCGTTCCGATACCGCGGGTATCGAGGCAAGCCGGTCGACCTTGGCGCGGGCGGCCTGCCCTTTTTCGATCAGTCCTTGATGATCGAGTGCACGGGCTTCCCGCAGGCAGGACGACAGTGCTGCTGCGTTTCCGGCAGGAAACAGCCAGCCGTTGACGCCCGGCTCGATGAAGTCCTCGTTGCCGCTGACCTGCGAGGCGATCATCGGCAGGCCCGCTGCCATCGATTCCAGAAGGGTATTGGACAGGCCCTCAGCATGCGAGGTGAGCAGGCCGATGTCTGCACTGGTCAGATAGTCGGCTATGTTGGATCTTTGGCCGGCAAACTCGATCTGGTGCTGGCGCTGGTGCCGGTTGACCCGGTCTTCGAGCGCCGCACGCATCGAGCCGCTGCCGACCAGAACCAGCTTGATGGCATCCTGTGAGCCGAAGGTCTGAATCCAGGTGTCGACCAGCAGATCGACCCCTTTTTCGCGTTCGAGACGACCGACGTAGACCGCCACCAGATCGATGCCGGGGTGGGCCTGCTCTCGCATTCGGCGCCGATGCTCGGGATCGGGGTTGAAGCGTGTCGTGTCGACGGCGTTGGGGATATGGTGAATGCGGTTGCGCGCGAATCCGGCAGCCAGCAGACGCTCGACCAGCATATGGCTGATCGCCTGGATCTGGGCGGAGCGCAGCAGCTTGCGCTTCAGGCGAACGCCCGGTTTCAGATCATTGTCCAGAATGCCGCCATGCAACTCGGTGAAGCCCGTCAGCTTGACCAGCAGCGGCTTCTTGAGCACGCGGTTGATCAGGCTGGTGGTGGCCGCCATGTTGTTGGCGATATGGGCGTGCAGTGCCTGGATGCTGTGGCGACGGCTCAGCAGCAGCAGCATCAGGCGCAGTTGCAGCACGATGCCGCCCAGCAGCGGCAGGCGCGGATAGCGCAGGCGGATGACTTCCACCTGCCCATCGGCTTCGTGTGCGGTCTGAGGCCCCCAGGAAACCATCGGGACCACGATGGTGCAGGGAATGCCGTGCGTGCTCAGCCAGCGGCTCAGCGTGCCCACCTGGGCTTCGGCGCCGCCGCCACCCAGCGAAGGATAGACGCTGTCCAGGATCATGTAGATCCGCTGCTCGTGGTCACTGCGTGATGTCGTTGGCATGGCGTTGCAGCCAGAGTTCCAGTATCAGGAGTTGATAAAGCTCGCTGGCGTGATCCCAGGCATTGCGTTGGTGACGCTCCAGCAGTTTATGCACGGCATTCACTTCGACGAAATCCCAAAGCCGTGCGTTTGGAGACTCGAGCGTGTCGTTCAGCAGTTGACGGAAGGGGCCATGACCGCGCATCCAGAGGCTGACCGGCAGACCGAAGCCCTGCTTCTTCTTGCGACGGATCGCCTCCGGCAAGGTGCTGTTCATGGCATCTTTGAACAAGGCACGTTTGTTGGCGCCTTTCAGCTTGAAGCTGGCCGGCAGACGCGCGGTGTACTCGACCAGATGCCGGTCCAGGTACGGAAAGACGACCGCGACATCGGCGCTGCGGCAGGCACCCGTCACCTTGATGACATCGTTGTCGGCAATCGCCATCAGCAGGTCGAGGTGCATCAGCCGATGCAATTCACTGTGCGCGGGCAGCGAGCGCCAGATCTCGCGTTGCAGGTTCAGCGACTCGTCCCGTGCCACCTGCTGCCGGAATCCGGCCGTCAGCAGGGTGTCGTAGTGGTCCGAGGCAAAGGAGTCGTCGGTGTAGAAACGGTCGGGGTTGGGCAGGCTGCCCCGCTCGATGAAGTTGCGGATGCGGTTTGCCCAGCGCTGGTCGGTGTTGCGCAGCAGATGGCTGATCTGTCGACCCACGGCCTTCAGTACGCTGGGGGCGTGGTAGTACAGACTGAAAATCCGGTCCTTCAGATAGCGTTCGTTTCCTCCAAAGATCTCGTCGCCTCCATCGCCGGCCACCAGCAGATGACGGCCGCTGTCCGCGGCCATCCGGGCGCAGTAATAGGTCGGAATGGCCGAGGCGTTGCCGAAGGGTTCGTCGAAGGTCTGCATCAGCAGCGGCAGGGCATCCACCGCTTCCTGTTCGTTGACCCTGCGCTGGTGCGCGTCCAGTCCGAAGGCATCGCTGGCGATCTGTGCGTAGCCCAGCTCATCATAGCCGGGCTCGGCAAAACCGATCGAAAAACTCGAGACGACATCGGGGGCGGCATTGCGGGCAAGAATGCCGCAGATGCTCGAACTGTCGGTGCCGCCGCTGAGGAATGCCCCCCAGCCCGCATGGGCGTGCGGGCGGTAGTCCCGCACGTTCGAGATGATCCGGTCGCGCAGCTGGACGGCAGC
>JBHADS010000581.1:0-5062 GCA_041855185.1 Lautropia sp.
CATGTATAAACACGTTCTGATCGCCACCGATGGATCCCCGCTGTCTGATCGTGCCGTGGACGCGGGCATTGACTTGGCCAACGCCCTGAAGGCGGCTGTCACCATCGCCAATGTCGGCGCACCCTATGCCCCGCCCCTGTATGCCGGAGACTTGGTGCCCAACAACTACATGACGGCGGCCGAGCACGGAGAGAAAGTACGTGCCGCAGGTGAAGAGATCCTGGGTAAAGCGGTCGAGAAAGCCAAAGCTGCAGGCCTGTCTCCCGACACAGCCTTCGAAATCGCCGACGAGCCTGCTGACGGCATCATCAAGATCGCCCGCGACAAGAACGCCGATCTGATCGTCGTGGCCTCACATGGTCGAGGCGGTCTCAGCGCCCTGCTGCTTGGCAGCGCCACCCGGCGTCTGCTCAGCAGCGCCAACATCGACCTGCTGGTGATCCGCAACACAGAGGCTGACAACAAATAAGAATCGCCTGCATGAAGGCCAGTGAATCGGCCCCATGCAGGCGTCAGGGCGCGACCGTCTCCGGGCGCAGCCATTCAGCCGGCCGTAAGGCCGGCTTTTGTTCAATGCGCTGTCTGCAACGACAAACCAATGCCGCTGTACTGCGGCAGCGCATCGCGGGCAATGAAGCGCCGCCCGTCGATGAAAGGCACCGACTCACGCCCTGCTTTCTTCTGCAGCTCGGGCACTGCCCGGTATTCCGGCCAGCTGGTGATCAGCAGCACCGCTTCGGCCGAGGCCAGCGCCTTGTCCAGATCGGTCTCGAAGACATAGGCATCCTGAGCCACGCCGTGCTCTGCCAATGCCTTGCGCCCCGTCTCGACCGCGATAGGATCGTGAGCGACCACTTTCGCGCCAGCCTTCACTAGATCCGCAATGATCGGCAATGCCGGTGATTCGCGCACATCGTCCGTACCCGGTTTGAAGGCAACGCCCAGCACAGTGACACGGCGGCCCTTCAGCTCGCCCAGCTGCTCCTTCAGCATCCGCAGCATCTGCTCCGGCTGCGTCTTGTTGGTGGAGAGCACTGCATCGAGCATCGGCGTGGCCACGCCCCGATGGGCCGCATGAGCGGTGATGGCCTTCACATCCTTCGGGAAGCAGCTGCCGCCAAAACCGCAGCCAGCCCACAGGAAGGACGAAGCCCCCGCCACCTTCAGCTGACCGGCGCCGTCGCGATAGATCAGGTGCTTCATCAGGTGCAGCCCCTTGAAGACTTCGGCCGCATCCAGATCACCGATGCCATCGCAGACCCGGGCGATCTCGTTCGAGAACGAGATCATCGTCGCCATGAAGGCATTCGAGGTGTACTTGATCATCTCGGCCGTACGCGGCGTGGTCTGGATGATCGGCGTGTTCTTGAACATCGCATACATCTCGGCCAGCTGCTGCGTGCTGCGCGCATCGATACCGCCGACCACGATCCGATCGGGCTCCTGGAAATCCTTGACGGCCACGCCTTCAGCCAGGAATTCCGGGTTCATGCCCAGACCGAAGTCCTTGCCGGCCTTCAGCCCCGACGCTTCTTCGATGGCGTTCTTCACCGCCGTATCAGTCGTACCGGGCACCACGGTGCTCTTCACCGTCACCACGCAATAGTGCGGTTCCTTGCCGGCCGCCTTCGCCGCTTCTGCCTGAGCCTTCAGCGCAGCACCGATCTCGCGCGACACCTGGAGCACATAGCTGAGATCGATGGTCTTGCCATCGAACGGCGTCCCCACGCAGATCAGCGCCACGTCGGCGTTTTCCATCGCCTCCGGCAACGAGGTCGTCGCACGCAGGCGCGTACCAACGTTGGCCTTCAGCAGCGCCTCGAGCCCTTCTTCATGGATCGGCGGCTCACCGCGATTGATGCGATCGACCTTCGCGGCGTCCACATCCACGCAGACCACCTCGTGTCCGACCGATGCCAGACACGTTCCGGATACCAGACCGACATAGCCGGTCCCAACGACACAGAGTTTCATCAGGCTGCCTCAGCCTCGCGATTGAAGTAATACCAGTTGAGAATCCGACGCAGACCCGTGTCGACATCGACCTCGGGCGCATAGCCCAGCTCGGTCCGCGCCTTGGTGATGATCGGGCAACGACGGTTCGGGTTGTCGGCCAGATAGACCGCACCCTCGTCGGACAGCTTGTGGATCACCTTGCCTTCATAGCCCCACAGCTCATGCGCCAGTGCACGGACGCGCTCGGCCAGCTCGCGCATGGTGATCTCGGGTGTTTCGATGCCGATGTTGTACGGCTCGCCGCGGCGGCCGTTGACCAGCACCTTCAGATAACCCGACAGCGCATCAGTGATGTAGCAGAAGGTACGGGTCGGCGAACCATCGGAGAGCATCACAATGTCGCGGCCGGCCAGCACGTCGCGGGCAAAGTCAGGCAGCACCCGGCCATCGGTGATCTTCAGCCCCGGCCCGTAGTTGTTGAACGGCCGTGCCTGCGAAACCGGCACCCCTTTGGTCTGGGCATAGAGCACGCACAGCGTCTCGCCCACGCGCTTCGATTCGTCGTAGCAAGCGCGGGGACCGGTGCACGACACCAGACCACGGTAGGTCTCCGGCGTCGGAATCGCATCCGGGGTCGGGTCGCCATAGATCTCGCTGGTCGAGAAGAACAGGAAGCCCTTCATCGAACCCGGCTCTTTCTGGTTGCGCTCCGCCGCATAGTCCAGCATCAGACGCAGGCCATTGACGTTGGCGTCGATGGTTTCCAGCGGGAACTTGCGGTAGTACATCGGCGAGGCGATCGAAGCCGCATGGATGATGAAGTTGGCCGGCTCCAGATCGCTCGGGATCGGATGGGTCACATCATGCTTGCGCAGCTTGATCTCGTCGGACTTGGCACCTTCGAGCCAGGCCGGAACACCGCGAACATAGTTGTCCAGAACCGTCAGACGGATCTTCTTGTCGGCAGGGGCTGTCTTGTTCCAGTGGCCCATCGACAGCACCAGGTAGTAGCCCAGGAAGCCAGCGCCTCCGGTCAGCCAGACATGATGCCCTGCCAGCGCCTCGAACTGCGGGCGCGCCTTGCGGATCAAATCATCGAGATCCTGGTTAATCAATTGATCGATCGGGAGAAGACCGGTTGGCGTCATCAGAACAACCCTATAAGTGAGCACTAACTTGACATCAATCCTGCTGGCCTTGGCCACGGCAGGAAACTTTTGAAATTATCGTCAATTTATCCGGCATCCGGGTGTAAATACTGCGCATCCCAGCTGAATCAGCGACGCCATCCCGGATGCCATGACACATCAATCCATCTGAGCACGCATTGCGGCGAGTCCGTCCGCCAGATCCGCAATCAGCGCCTCCGAGGTCTCCAATCCGCAGTGAATCCTCACGAGCGGGCCGCCCGTCCACGGCTGGACCGAACGGGCTCCCTGCAGAAATGCGGGCATGATCAGACTTTCATACCCCCCCCACGAATAGCCGACCGAAAAATGGCGACGGTTATTGCACAAAGCCATCACGGCGGCCTCCGGGACGGGCTCCAGCTCGATGGAAAACAGCCCGCAGCTGCCCAGGAAATCCCGTTTGAACAGCGCATGCTGCGGATGACTGGGCAACCCGGGATGCAGCACCCTGACCACACCGGGCTGCTGTTCCAGCCACGCCGCCACCTTCAAGGTGGTTTGCTCGTGCATGGCCAGCCGGGCATCGAGGGTACGCATTCCTCGCAGAACAAGCCAGGCGTCGTCCCCGCCAACGCACACCCCGGTCTGACGAACGGCCTCCCAGAGCTGCAGCCACAGCGGCTCTCGCACGACCACGGCTCCCATCAGCAGATCGGCGTGTCCTGCCCAGTACTTGGTCAGCGCGATCACCGAGATATCGACCCCCCAATCGAACGGCCGAGCCAGACGCGGCGACGCATAGGTGTTGTCGATCACGCTGAGGATTCCCCGCTTGCGTGCCCAGGCACAGACGGCCGGCACATCCTGGATCTCGAAGGTATAGCTGCCCGGGCTTTCCAGATAGATCATGCGAGTGTGAGCATTCACTAGCTTTTCAAGATCTTCAGGACTGGCCAAGGGATCGAAGTATGTCGTCTTGACACCGAAGCGTGCCAGCATCGTGTCGGCGAAGTGGCGGGCAGGCCCGTAGACCGAATCGCTCATCAGCACATGGTCTCCCGGCTGAGTGAACGCAAACATCGTCGTACTGATCGCCGACAGGCCGGACGGCATCAACGCAGCCCGGCAGGCATGCGGTGCACCTTCCAGTTCCCCCACGGCATCCATCAACGCATAGGTCGTCTCGGTTCCTGCCGTTGCATAGGTCGAGCGGTGCAGTTCGCCGCGTCCCGTCGCCCTCCCCTCCTCCAAAGCCGCCTGTACGGACTCGAAGACGACGCTCGAGGCGCGGATCAGTGGTGGATTGACCACACCGATCGGGCGGCTGATCCTTCGTCCCGACTCGATCAGTTGGGTGGAATCCAATCCGTATCGTTGTTTTTCAACAACACTTCGTTGTTGACCAACCTGCTCTGCCTGCTTCGTCACGATCGCTCAAACTCCCTTCATTCACGACACTAGCCAGTAGTGCGTACGCACTTACATGAAATCCCCCATAAACTCTGGGGTTAAGCTTCTGGTTCCAGCCCTATTGCTATGCAGCCATTCACGCTACCCCAGGAAAGCTCATGCGTCCTGGCCTCATGGTACTCAATCGCAGTAAGACATTTTTCTGCCCTTGCTGCGCAACTGGTCACAAGATTGGCGGTTCCGACCCTAATTGAAGGTCACCACAGTCAGACATAAAAACAGAATAGGATCACAATTAGGGTATAAGACTAGTTGCAGCTTGAGGCAAACAAAACATGGCGGACGTGTCTTGTTTGCCCCAGGGTCATAGGAGACTCGGCTTGGCGGATATCAGACGACACTCTTGGGCTGTACGATTGCCATGTCTGTCATGATGGCGCGGCAGAGCCCTACGATGTAAGTAAGCACTGACTGTTGTTCTTGTTCTTCACTCTCCGTAAGGAATCCAATATGACATCAGCATCTCCCGCTATCGACATTGGGGCCGTCCCGGCAGAAGTTCGGCA
>JBHADS010000582.1:0-2551 GCA_041855185.1 Lautropia sp.
AAATCACCCGCCGCCTTGCCTATGCACTGGAACAGGGCGCCCAATGGCTGGTCGACGACGGCATGACCCTGCCCGGTGACATCGCCGAGGAGATGCGCCAGATCAGCCTCTGGATGCAGCAGCACCAGCACACCACCCGCCGCCATGTCGTCGAGCATGTGGTCAGCGATCAGATCAGCACCTCGACCGCCCTCGACCAGCTGACCGCCCAGCGCTGGCTGGAACGTCTGACCCGTCACATCGCCCGGATTGCCGAGACGCTGGACGAGGCAGGCGTGCGTCCGGGCAGCACCCCCGCGGCCGAAACGAGCGCCGAAACCAAGACCTCGACTTCCGAGGCAGCTTTGGCCTCTTGATTGGCCTCATGAGGCCGGCACCACCGCAGTGCAGCAGCCGGCTCCGCGGTGCACCATTTCAGGGCTTTCCTGAGCAATCCCTGATTTGACAACGCCCCGGCAAAAGCCATTCAATACGAATCGTTCGGTGTGCAAGCACCAGGCCGGAATGGCCTGTTCCGCCCCGGCACGGCGCTCAGGCTCGTTCATAAAAAATAACAGTTCACTGCGAAGGAGGAGCAAACCGTGAGCAACCACGATTTTGCGAAAGTCCTAGGAAGAAAGGAAACCTTTACCCTGGCTTTTGGTGCCATGATTGGCTGGGGTTGGATCGTGCTGTCCGGCGGCTGGGTTCAACAGGCTGGCAGTATTGGTGCCCCTCTGGCACTGGCCGCGGGCTCGGTGATGATCATGGTCATCGGCCTGTGTTACTCGGAACTGGCCGCCGCCATGCCCTATGAAGGCGGCGAGCACGTCTTCAGCTACCGTGCAATGGGACACGCCGCCTCGTTCCTCTGCACCTGGGCGATGATTCTGGGCTATGTCTCGGTGGTCGGCTTCGAGGCCGTCGCCCTGCCCACCGTGCTGGACAATCTGCTGCCCGGCTATCAGATCGGCTTCCTGTGGAACCTCTCCGGCCTCGAACAGAACACCACCGACATCGTCACCGGCATCCGCAACGGCGATGTCTACTTCACCTGGGTGCTGGTGGGCATGCTGGGCACGGTCGTCGTCACCTGGCTCAACTTCATCGGCATCCAGACCGCCGCCAAGTTCCAGAACTGGGTCACCTACATGATCCTGATCGTCGGCGTGGCCTTCGTGGTGGCAGCGCCCATCAGTGGCGACTGGGCCAACCTGCAGCCGCTGTTCAACGAAACCCCGGTCGAAGGCAGCGTCTTCTCGCCGATGGCCGCCGGCATGCTGGCCGTGCTGCTGATCGTGCCCTTCATGTTCGTGGGCTTCGACGTGATTCCGCAGGCCGCCTCCGAAATCAACCTGCCGCAGAAGGACATCGGCAAGATGCTGATCCTCTCGGTGGCCGCTGCGATGGTCTTCTACTGCGCCATCGTCTTCGGCGTCGGCATCGCCCTGACCGAAGCGCAGCTGAACGAATCCTCGCTGCCCACCGCCACCGCGATGGAAATGGTGTTCAACAGCCCCTTGGCCGCCAAGGTCATGATCATTGCCGGTCTGGCCGGCATCGTCACCAGCTGGAACGCCTTCTTCATCGGCGGCAGCCGCGCCATCTATGCGATGGCCCACGCCAAGATGCTGCCCGCCTTCCTGGCCAAGCTGCATCCCAAGTACAAGACCCCGACCAACGCCATCCTGCTGATCGGTGTCATCACCTTCTTCGCGCCGCTGATCGGCCGCAAGGCGCTGGTCTACCTGGTCAACGCCGGCAGCCTGTCGATCATCATCGCCTACTTCATGGTCTGCATGTCGCTGCTGGTGCTGCGCCGCCGTGAACCGAACATGCCGCGCCCCTTCTTCCTGAAGTACGGCATCTTCGTCGGCGCCGCCGGCTGCTTCATGGCGGTGTTCCTAGGCTACATGTACCTGCCGTTCAGCCCGGCCGCGCTCACCAAGGAAGAATGGTGGATCTTCGGTGGCTGGATGGTCTTCGGCTATGTGCTTTACTCCATCGCACGCTACAAGTACGGCACCGCCGACTCCGACCGTGCCATGAACGCCATCTGGGCCAACGAGCACGAAATGGCCAAAGCCTCTGCCGCCAAGCAGGCACAGGCCCAACCGCAGTAAACTCTTTGCCATACCCCCGGGCCGCGCTGCATGCCGGCGCCCCGGGGCATACGGGGTCCGGGCGACAAGAGGATCACGTCATTGCATATCCCGGCGCCCTGGGCCTGTTCCGAACCTCCTCCCGGACGACAGGCATGAGCACCGATACACAACCACGCCCCTCCCTGATGAACCGCTTTCTGGACGCCATCGAGCGTGCCGGCAACAAGCTGCCCGACCCCGTGTTCATCTTCATAGCCCTGTGCGCCATCATCCTGCTGGCCTCGTGGGTCTGCGCAGCGCTCGGGGTTTCGGCCGTCAATCCAGCGACCGGCGCCACCGTGACAGCGGTCAACCTGCTGGACAGCGCCGGTCTGGTACGCATCGTCGAGAACGCCATCAAGAATTTCTCGCTCTTTCCGCCGCTGGGCGTCGTGCTGGCGACCATGATCGGTGTCGGTGTGGCCGAG
>JBHADS010000583.1:0-3205 GCA_041855185.1 Lautropia sp.
CTTCTCGATCTCGGGTTCCGACTTCGTCGAGATGTTCGTCGGCGTCGGCGCCTCGCGTGTCCGCGACATGTTCGAGAACGCCAAGAAGCATTCGCCTTGCATCATCTTCATCGACGAGATCGACGCGGTCGGCCGTCACCGTGGCGCCGGCATGGGCGGCGGCAACGACGAGCGCGAACAGACCCTGAACCAGCTGCTGGTCGAGATGGACGGTTTCGAGGCCAATGAAGGCATCATCCTGATCGCCGCCACCAACCGTCCCGACGTGCTGGACCCGGCGCTGCTGCGTCCGGGCCGCTTCGACCGGCAAGTGGTGGTCTCGCTGCCCGACATCCGCGGCCGCGAGCAGATCCTGACGGTGCACATGCGCAAGGTGCCGGTCGGTCCCGATGTCAAGGCCGATGTGCTGGCCCGTGGCACGCCCGGCATGTCCGGCGCCGATCTGGCCAATCTGGTCAACGAGGCCGCGCTCTTCGCTGCCCGTCGCCACGCCCGGCTGGTCGAGATGATCGACTTCGAGCGCGCCAAGGACAAGATCCTGATGGGCGCCGAGCGTCGTTCGATGGTGATGACCGAGGACGAGCGCCGCAGCACGGCCTACCACGAGGCAGGCCATGCCGTGCTCGGCCGCTTGCTGCCCAAGTGCGATCCGGTCCACAAGGTCACGATCATTCCTCGTGGCCGGGCGCTGGGTGTCACGATGTCGCTGCCCGAGCGTGACCGCTACAGCTACGACCGGGTCTACATGCTGAGTCAGATCTCGATGCTCTTCGGTGGCCGGATCGCCGAGGAAGTCTTCATGAACGAGATGACAACCGGCGCGTCCAACGACTTCGAGCGGGCCACCCATCTGGCACGCGACATGGTCACACGCTACGGCATGAGCGATCGCCTGGGGCCGATGGTCTACGCCGAGAACGAAAGCGAGGTCTTCCTCGGCCGTTCCGTCACCAAGACGACCAACGTGTCCGAAGAGACCATGCGCAAGGTCGACGAGGAAATCCGCCGCATCATCGACGAGCAGTATTCGCTGGCCCGTCGTCTGATCGAGGAGAACGCCGACAAGATGCACGCGATGGCCAAGGCGCTGCTCGACTGGGAAACCATCGGTATCGAGCAGATCGATGACATCATGGCCGGCCGCCCGCCGCAGCCGCCGAAGGACTGGTCGCAGAAGTCTACCGACCAGGGACCGAAGGCGCCGCCGACACCGCCGGCCGTCGAGTCCGAACCCAAGGCCAACCCGGCCGCCTGATATCCTTCACGCGGCGCCCGCCCGGGCGCCCCGACACGAAAGACGTGTGCTCGTGTTCGGGTTATGCCTGAGCGGCGTCGCAGACGGGTATATAAAGCATAGTCTGGCGTGACGGTGCAGGGCACTGTCACGGATCAACCGGCCCATCGTGGGCCGGTTCGCGTATCGGCCCCCCATATCGTTACAAATGCCTCAAGCTTCGTTGTCCGCGGACCGCAGTCGGTCCTTTGAGCCCCCTGTCGCTACGGATGCTTCCCGCTATTGGCAGTGTGGTCGCTTCACGCTGTCGTTGCAGCGTCCGCTGGTGATGGGCATCCTGAATCTGACCGAGGACTCCTTCTCGGACGGGGGCCGCTATCGTTCACCGGCCGAGGCGGTGGCTGCCGCGATGCAGATGGTCGAAGCCGGGGTCGACATCATCGACATCGGTGCCGAATCGACCCGACCCGGCGCGCAGCCCGTGTCGGAGCGAGAGGAGTGGGCGCGGCTGGAGCTGGTGCTCACGGCGCTGGTGGGGCAGCTCGATCGACCGATCTCGGTCGATACCCGGCATCCTGCTGTCATGCGCCTGGCGATCGACGCCGGGGCGGCGATCATCAACGACATCGGTGGCTTCCGGCTGCCCGAGGCGCGGGTGGCGGTGGCCTCGGCGGAGGTCGGGCTGGTCAGCATGCACATGCAGGGTGATGAGCCTGCCACGATGCAGGCCGCGCCGGCCTATCGGGATGTCTGCGCCGAGGTCGGCGCCTTTCTGCTGGACAGCCGCCAGCAGCTGATCGAGGCCGGGGTGGCGCCTGCGCGCATCTGCCTCGATCCCGGTTTTTGCTTCGGCAAGACCCTGGCGCACAATCTTGCTCTGTTCGGCGGCTTGCGCCAATGGGCAGCGGTGGCGCCGGTTCTGGTCGGCATTTCACGCAAATCGATGCTGGGCACGATCACCGGACAGCCGGTCGACAAGCGCCTGGCAGCCAGTCTGGCGGCGGCGTTGGCCGCCGTGCAGGCGGGCGCCGACATCGTGCGGGTGCACGATGTGGCGGAAACAGTACAGGCGCTGGCCGTGTGGTCAGCGATTGGTCTTCCCCGCGCCTGAAGCGGGGAGGGTGTTCAGGCCGGCGGACGCTTGCTGCGCCGGCACAGGTATCAAGAGAGAAAACATGGGACGTCGATATTTCGGGACGGATGGTGTACGAGGCAAGGTGGGCGAGGCGCCCATCACCCCTGAGTTCGTGATGCACCTGGGCTTTGCGGCCGGGCGCATTTTTTCGCAGGGCGCCCGTGGCAAGCCGGCCGTTCTTCTGGGCAAGGACACCCGGATTTCCGGCTATCTGCTGGAGGCTGCGCTGACGGCGGGCTTCACGGCAGCCGGCGTCGACGTGCACGTCACCGGCCCGATCCCGACGCCGGCCATCGCCTACCTGACCCGCGGCCTGCGCCTGAACGCCGGCGTGGTGCTCAGCGCCTCGCACAACCCCTACGAGGACAACGGCATCAAATTCTTCTCGGCCGATGGCAACAAGCTGCCCGACGAGATGGAAGAAGCCATCGAGGCGCTGCTCGACGAGCCGATCGTCTGCGTCGAATCGGACAAACTGGGCAAGGCACACCGGGTGGAAGGGGCCGCAGGCCGCTACATCGAGTTCTGCAAGAGCACCTTCCCCTACAGCCTCGACCTGAAAGGGCTGAAGCTGGTGGTCGATTGCGCCAACGGGGCGGCCTATCACACTGCACCCCACGTCTTTCACGAGCTGGGCGCCGAAGTCATCGAACTGGGCGTCGAACCGAACGGCACCAACATCAACGCCGGCGTCGGTGCGGTCCACCCGCGCGCGATGGCCGCTGCCGTGCTGCGCCACGGTGCCGATCTGGGCATCTCGCTCGACGGCGATGCCGACCGGCTGATCATGTGCGATGCCGCCGGCCGCATCTATGATGGCGACGAGCTGCTCTACA
>JBHADS010000584.1:0-6916 GCA_041855185.1 Lautropia sp.
CAATGTCCAAGCTTCCTGCGCAAGTGTGGTCAGCCCCCTGCCGACTGACAACGCCGGCAGGACGAGCGGCCGGACGCCACGGGCCGACCGGTCTGTATGAACGCAAAAACGTGGACGAAAAAAAACCAGCCTGGGTTCAGCAGACTGGTTGGTGTGACAGCGGTACGCCGCCTGATGTCGCGCGTGCGGGTCGGTGCAGACCCGCCTTCCCTGCGGCGGAAGCAGGACGGCCACGGCATCGGGCCGACGCGATGGGCCGGGATACCCCGGCCCCTGGGCCTCACTGCCCTTCGAGGAAGCTCTTCAGCTTGTCGGCGCGACTGGGGTGACGCAGCTTGCGCAGCGCCTTCGCCTCGATCTGACGAATGCGCTCGCGGGTCACGTCGAACTGCTTGCCGACCTCCTCCAGCGTATGGTCGGTGCTCATCTCGACGCCGAAGCGCATCCGCAGCACCTTCGCTTCGCGCGGGGTCAGCGAATCCAGCACCTCCTTGACGACATCGCGCATCGAGTCGTGCAGCGCGGCGTCAGAGGGCGCCAGCGTGGTCGTGTCCTCGATGAAATCGCCCAGATGGGAGTCGTCGTCGTCGCCGATCGGCGTCTCCATCGAGATCGGCTCCTTGGCGATCTTCAGGATCTTGCGGATCTTCTCCTCCGGCATGTCCATCTTCTCGGCCAAGGTTGCCGGGTCCGGCTCCTGCCCGGTTTCCTGCAGGATCTGCCGGCTGATCCGGTTCATCTTGTTGATCGTCTCGATCATGTGCACCGGAATGCGGATGGTGCGCGCCTGATCGGCGATCGAGCGGGTGATGGCCTGCCGGATCCACCAGGTGGCATAGGTCGAGAACTTGAAGCCGCGACGGAACTCGAACTTGTCGACCGCCTTCATCAGACCGACGTTGCCTTCCTGGATGAGATCGAGGAACTGCAGGCCACGGTTGGTGTACTTCTTGGCAATGGAGATCACCAGACGCAGGTTGGCCTCGGTCATCTCGCGCTTGGCCTTGCGGGCCTTCATCTCGCCCATCGCCATCCGCTTGTTGATCTCTTTCAGATCGGGCAGCGGCAGCACGACGCGGATCTGCAGATCGATCAGTTTCTGCTGCAGATCCTGGATGTCGGGAATGGCCCGGGTCAGCACATCCGCATAGCGCGGGTTGCCGGCCAGCTCGCCATCCACCCAGGCCAGATTGGTCTCGTTGCCAGGGAAGCTCTTGATGAAATGACCACGGTCCATGCCGACGCGGTTGACGCAGATGTCGAGGATGGTGCGCTCGATGGTGCGCACTTCGTCGACCTGGGCACGCAGCATGTCGCACAGCTTCTCGACGACCTTGGCCGTGAAGCGGATCGACATCAGCTCGGTCTGGATCGCCTCCTGGGCGGCCAGATAGCGCTCGGACTTGTAGCCATCGGTCTCCAGCGCCTGACGCATCTCCTCGAAGGAGGCCGCCACCCGGTCGAAGCGTGCCAGCGCCTCGTCCTTCAGCTCTTCGAGCTTGGCGTTGTTCATCGCCGTGACGCTGTCCTCGTCGTCATCGTCATCGGCACGCGCCGGACCGAAGGACATTTCCTCGTCGGCTTCCGGGTCCAGCAGACCATCGACGATCTCGTCGATGCGGATCTGCTGGGCGCGCACCTTCTCGGTCTGCTCCAGCACCTCGGCGATCGTCGTCGGGCAGGCCGAGATCGCGTGCATCATGTCCTTCAGACCTTCTTCGATCTTCTTGGCGATGACGATCTCACCCTCGCGGGTCAGCAGCTCGACCGAGCCCATCTCGCGCATGTACATCCGCACCGGATCGGTGGTGCGGCCGAACTCGGAATCGACCGATGACAGTGCGGCCTCGGCCTCCTCCTCGGTGTCGTCGTCCGACGAGGTGACGGTCCGGTCGTTCAGCAGCAGCGAATCGGAATCCGGCGCCTGCTCATAGACCGAAATGCCCATATCGCTGAAGGTGCCGATCATCGAGTCGATCGCCTCGACCTCGGTCAGCCCCTCGGGCAGATGGTCGTTGATCTCGGCGTAGGTGACGAAGCCGCGCTCCTTGCCCAGCTTGATCAGCTGCTTCAGGCGGGAGCGGCGGGCCTCCATCTCTTCTTCGGTCACGCCCTGCTTCACGCTGGCCAGCGCTTCCTTGATCAGCGCCTTCTCGCGCGAACGCTTGTCGCGGCCACGCCCCTTGGGCGCCACCGCCACATCGTCGACCGCCTCGTCGCCCACGTCCAGATCGGGATCATCCCCATCGTCGGTGGACATCATCTCGTAGTCATCACCCGCGTCGAAGCCGTCGTCATCGTCCACGGACTCGGCCTTGGCCGCCTTCTTCTTGGCGCCTGCCGCCGGCTTGCGTCCCGGTTTCTTCGCCGTGCCCTCGGCCTTCTTGGCCTTGGTGCTGGTCCGGGTCGACTTGGCCCGCGTCTTCTTGGCCTCTTTCTCCTCGACGACCGGCGTCGATCCGTTGTCCGATGCGTCGGTCTCGTCCTGCGTCGCCGTCTTTGCTGAGTTTTTCGCCACGTGTATTTTCCTGCTCACCGATGGGACAGTGCCCTCCCCTGAGTCCGTGCCATTTCCAGCCGGCGCCCAGCGGCAACGCTGCCCGATCATGCTGTTGTCATGCCCGCCGCCCGTGCGGCGTCGAATTGATTTGCCCTACCCGCCTGAAGCCGTCGGGAACTGCTCCGGTCTGCGTGGACCCTTCGATCCATGTCGACATCACCTTCGTCCGCGGTGCTGCTGTCGTATCGTCTGCAAGACCCTTGCCCCCTGCGCCCCGGTATTACCGTCGAAGCGTTCTTTCTCGATTCAGGCCGCTGCCCACCACTTGCTGACCGGGCAACTCGGCAACCTGAAAGAACCTTCTATCATATCAGCCACGCATATTGTCTGACAGTGCTTGCGTCGCGCCCTCCAATTCCTGTGTCAGGCGTTGCTTCAACGCCTCCACTTCCCCATATCGTGCCTGCACCCCCGGTTTATCAAGCCCCTCGGCGATCAGGCGCACGCTTTCCTGCTTGGCCCGCTCCAGCTTCAGGCGGCACAGGGCATCCCGATAGCCGATCCGCGCCGTATCCAGCTCCATCGCCGCCAATCCGCCGGCATCGCGGGCGTTCTGCGTCTCGATGAAAGCCGCCATCTCGGGCGCCTTGGCGCGCGCGTCGGCCAGCACCCCGTCAAAATCCACGTCCCAGGGCAGCGCCGCCAACTGCTCGCGCCAGCGCAAAAGCGACTCGGGCAGCAGCTCGGCATCCGGGATGGCATCCTGCGCCAGCGCCGGGTGATAGGCCAGCAGCAGGCAGACATGCTGCTGCAGGCTGGGCGGCAGCGGCCGGGTGCGATCGGGCAGGATGCCCGGCGGACTGCGATCGCGCCCAAAGCGCCCCCTGTCCCCCCAGTCACCACCGCGGCCACGTCCCTGGGCATGGCCCTTCCAACTGCCTCCCTGGTTCTGCCAGCCGCCCCACTGATCGCGGCCACGCCCCCCCGTTGACGACCAGCCCCCCGGGGCCGGGCCATGCGGCTGCCGTGGCGACCATGCCGGGCGCTGCTGCGCCTGCAGCCCGGTCGCGTCCGTCCCCCAGCCCCTGCTGTCCGCTGCCCCGCCCTCATCCGAGGCGCCATAGTCGCTCAGCGGGAAATCCTGGGCAGCATCATCGGCCCAGCCTCCTGGCGCCGCGCCCCAGGCTTCGGGCGGCAGATCGTCATCGAAGCCGGCGCCGCCCGAAGACCAGGCAGCGGACGGGGCCGAGGCCGGGCGGGCGGGCCGCGACGGGCCACCGCGGCTTGCAGCGCCCGCCGGAGGGCGGGCACCGAGCCCGCAATAGGCCGACAACTCCTCGGCCGATACACCGAGCCTGCCCGCCATCTCGCGCACGATCTGGCTGCGCAGCGCGATCTCGGGCATCTGGGCGACCAGGGGCTTCAGATCCGCCTGCATGTGCGCCCGCCCTTCCGGCGTCTGCAGATCCACCCGGCTGCTCAGCTCGCGCAGCATGAAGGCCGACAGCGGTTCGGCCGAAGCCACCAGCTTCTCGAAAGCCTCCAGCCCATGCGCCTGCACATAGCTGTCGGGATCGTGTTCTGGGGGCAGGAACAGGAACTCCA
This sequence comes from Lautropia sp., assembly GCA_041855185.1. Taxonomy (GTDB): domain Bacteria; phylum Pseudomonadota; class Gammaproteobacteria; order Burkholderiales; family Burkholderiaceae_E; genus Lautropia. Next base: position 4,106 of record JBHADS010000584.1, read on the forward strand.
GCCGCTTGGTGTCCGACAGCAGCGGCAGTGCGTTCTCCAGCGCCCGCCACGCGGCGCGCCGGCCGGCATTGTCCCCATCGAAGCTGAACACCACGCGATCGGTGAGCCGCAGCAGCTTGCTCAGATGATTCGATGTCATGGCCGTGCCCAGCGTCGCCACCGCATAGCGGCAGCCATGCTGGTGCAGCATCACCACATCCATATAGCCTTCCACCACCAGCACCCGATGCTGGCTGCGAATGGCCTCGCGGGCCTCGAACAGCCCATACAGCTCGTGCCGCTTCGAGAACAGCGGCCCTTCGGGCGAGTTCAGATACTTCGGCTCACCCTGGCCCATCACCCGGCCGCCGAAGCCGATCACCTGCCCGCGCGCATTGCGGATCGGAAACAGCACCCGCTCCCGAAAGCGGTCATAGCGCTTGCCATCCTCGCCGGCGATCACCAGTCCGCAGGCTTCGGCCTCCGGCGCCGCGTAATCGGGCAGCACCCCATCGAGATTGCGCCAACCGGCCGGTGCATAGCCCAGCCCGAAGGCCCGCGCCGTGGCGCCGGTCAGACCCCGCTTCTTCAGATAGGCGATGGCCGCCGGCGTCTCCTTCAGCCGTTGCCGATAATAGGCGGCAGCCTGCTCCAGCCACTGCGTCAGCGTCAGATTGCGGCGACTGGCCTCGGCCTGCTCGGCCGAATGGCCCCCGTCCTGCGGCACGCTCAGCCCCACATCGGCAGCCAGCTCCTTGACCGCATCGACGAAGCCCAACCCGTGGTGCTCCATCAGAAAATTGATGGCGCTGCCGTGCGCCCCGCAGCCGAAGCAGTGGTAGAACTGCTTGGTGGGCGAAACCGTGAAGGAGGGGGTCTTTTCGTTATGGAAGGGACACAGCCCGTGCAGATTGGCCCCGGCCTTCTTCAGTTTGACAGCCTTGCCCACCACATCGGCGATGTCGACGCGGTCGAGCAGCTCCTGAATGAATGATTGCGGGATCACGTGCCAATACCTCGGCCAATGCCTCGGGAAAAAGCGGAAAGACGGACAGCGCCCCGACGCCGCTCAGCGCCCGGCGATCAGCGCTCCGCACCAGCTCGGCGCCAGCCTGGCGGCCGCGCCCCCGCAGACCGTGGACGCTCAAAAGCCCTCGGGACACCGGCCGCCCGACGCTACCAGTCGGCTCGGTCAGCGGGGTCAGTAGGGTCGGCTCAGTCGGCTCAGTCGGCTCAGGCCGACAGTTTAGCGCGCACCCGTGCAGACACGGCAGCCAGATCGGCCTGCCCCGCCAGCTTCGCCTTGACGATGGCCATCACCTTGCCCATGTCCGCCATGCCGCTGGCCCCGGTCTCGGCGATCGCGGCCTGCACCACTGCATCGATCTGCTCGTCGCTGGCCTGCGCCGGACGATAGGCATCGAGCACAGCCAGCTCGGCACGCTCCTGGGCGGCCAGCTCGGTACGGCCAGCCTTCTCGAACTGCTCGATCGAATCACGGCGCTGCTTGACCAGCTTCTCGATGATCGCCAGCACCTGCGCATCATCGAGCGTGATCCGCTCATCGACTTCCTTCTGCTTGATCGCCGCCAGCAACAGACGCAAGGCGCCCAGCCGCTCGCGCTCACGGGCGCGCATGGCAGCCTTCATATCGGCATCGATACGAGCTTTCAGCGTGGACGGCTCCGCGGCAGCGGCCGCTGGGGTATTTGTCTGCTCCATGAGGATCGAGACTCCAATCGTGATGAGGCGTGCGATGGACACGAAAACACCCCGCCCGGCAACCCGGATCGGGGGTGTCATCGGTGGGCTGAAGTTCAAAGACATCGGCGAGCGCCACTGGAACTGGCGCCACAAAGACGCCAGACGTTGACGCCGGCGACCAACACCGGCGGGGGCTGCTCCGAGTCCTTCCCTCTACTGAACGCGCTTGACCCGAAAGCACGGGTCGTTCCTGCAGGCGATCGGGCGCGGGCCCGTGCCGGCATTCGGCAAAAACACTGCGAGGAGCCTTGACCGATCAGCAGTTGGAACCCACCTGCAGGGCCGATCAGCGCCCCAGCCTGAACAGCACACCCGCGGACACTTTCCCCTCAGCGGGAAAGCATCAACCCGTGTGTCGACCAGACAAGTCCGGCCGGGGAAGCAAGCGCCCACCCGGCCAGCAGCACATCAAGCAAAGCCGAGCTGCGCAGCCTTGGCGCAGACCGGACCTGGGATCAGTACTTTTTCTTCGGCAGCATCTGGCTGCGCAGGCGCTTGTGATGACGCTTGACGGCAGCCGACTTCTTGCGTTTGCGCTCAGCGGTGGGTTTTTCGTAGAACTCCCGAGCGCGAAGCTCGGTCAGCAGCCCGGTCTTCTCGATGGTTCGCTTGAAGCGCCGCAGGGCAACATCAAACGGCTCGTTTTCCTTGACTCGGACCAATGGCATGAAAAAACCTTCCCTGAAACGTTGTGAAAATAAATGTGCCTATAGCAATCCCACGATTATAGCGCGTTGGGAAATCGCTTGCCAAGATGGCTGACATCCCACTCGGATCAGTGGCACCGGATGTCGGACCCCGGCCGCAGATCATGAAGCCGCTCGTCCACAATGCACCACACGGCGCCCATCTGCGCCACAAGCACCTCACCCCGCCCCCTGGCTGATCGCCATCGCTGCCGCATGGGCCGAGGACCAGGCCCACTGGAAGTTGTAGCCGCCCAGCCAGCCCGTGACATCCACCGCCTCACCGATCCAGAAACTGCCCGACACCCGAAGGGACTGCATCGTGCGCGCATCCAGCTCGGCCGTTGCCACCCCGCCGACACTGACCTCCGCCTTCCGATAG
>JBHADS010000585.1:0-6885 GCA_041855185.1 Lautropia sp.
CACTTCCAGATTGAAGCCCGCCATGCTCGGCATCCGCCGCTGGCGGGTCAGCAGTTTCATCCGACCCACGCCCAGATCCCGCAGGATCTGCGCACCGATCCCATAGTTGCGCAACGCGCTGGAATCGTTGGCGATCCCCGCACCCTTGGCCCCTTCGTGTGCCCCCCACTGCCGGATCTGCGCATTCAGCACCTCGGCATCGGGAGCGCAGTTCAGCATCAGCAGCACACCGTTGCCGTGCGCCTGGATCGTCTTCAGCGCCGCATCCACGCCCCAGGTATGGGTGTTGGCCGCGCCCAGCACATCCAGCACCGACAGTGGCTCATGCACCCGCACGTAGGCTTCCTGATCGGGCGTCGGCTCACCGATCACCAGCGCCAGATGCGGCTGATTGCCCGGCTTGTCGCGGTAGGCGACCAGATCCAGCTCGCCGACCACGGTGTTCACCCGGCACTGGCCGGTACGCTCGACCAGCGATTCGTGCGCACTGCGATAGGCGATCAGGTCGGCAATGGTACCGATCTTCAGCCCGTGTTGGCGGGCAAATTCGATCAGATCCGGCAGACGGGCCATCGTGCCGTCCTCGTTCATGATCTCGCAGATCGCCGCAGCCGGCGTCAGACCGCTCATCGCGCCCAGATCGCAACCGGCCTCGGTGTGACCGGCGCGGATCAGCACCCCGCCAGCCCGCGCCATCACCGGGAAGATATGGCCGGGCTGCACCAGGTCGGCCGGCTGGGCATTGGGTGCCACGGCCGCGCGGATGGTCCTGGCCCGATCCGCTGCCGAGATGCCGGTCGTCACCCCCTCGGCTGCCTCGATCGAGACAGTGAAGTTGGTGCTCATCTTGGTGCCGTTGACCGAGGTCATCAGCGGCAGCCGCAGCTGCCGGCAACGCTCCTCGGTCAGCGTCAGGCAGACGAGTCCGCGCGCGTAGCGCGCCATGAAGTTGATGGCTTCGGGCGTGACGAAATCCGCCGCCATCACCAGATCGCCCTCGTTCTCCCGATCCTCGTCATCGATCAGGATCACCATCTTGCCTGCCCGGAAATCCGCCAGAATCTCGGCGGTGCTGGCCAGGGCTGCCAGCATCTCGTTCTTGGTCATGCTTCGTCGTCCTCGATACCTCATCCTGCCTCAGACGCCAGCCTGACCGAAGGCGTCGAGCGCGCTTCCAGCCTTGCCCTGCCTGGCGTCCACCTCATGCATCCGTGACAGATAGCGGGCCACCTGGTCGATTTCGAGATTGACCAGCGCTCCCGGCACCAGCCTTTTCAGGGTGGTGACCGCCACGGTATGCGGAATCAGATTGATCTGGAAAGCGCAGCATTCACGCGCCTGCCCCGCGCCCGCCAGCACAGCCTGCGCCTGGGCGCCCCAGGCGGGGTCCAGCGCTTCCTGCGACGGCAGATCCTCGACCCGGTTGACGGTGAGGCTGACGCCATCGACCGTGACCGAGCCCTTGTAGACCAGATAGCGCGCCAGTTCGGCCGGCGCCAGAATTTCGAGCAGATGGCTCTCGCCCACCGGCTCGAAGCGTCGGACCACGCCCTGACCATCGACATGCCCCGAGACCAGGTGCCCACCGATCCGGTCCGACAGGCGCATGGCTTTTTCGAGGTTGACGGGCCCGGGCGCCGCCAGGCCCGTCGTGCGGCGCAGACTCTCCTGCGACACATCGACGGCAAAGCCGCCGTCCTGCAGGCTCACCACCGTCATGCAGGCGCCCTGGATGGCGATGGAGTCGCCGATCGCCACATCACGCAGATCCAGCGCCCCGGGCGCCAGATAGAGGCGCACACCGGCCTGCTCACCCAGCGACTCCACGCGCCGGATCTCGCCCACTGCTGCCACGATGCCTGTAAACATGCGTTGCCCGCCCTTCCTTCGTTCAGATCAAGCCGGTACCGGACGCAGCGTCCGTTCGGCATCCTGCCCACTGCGCAGCACCCGCAGACGCAGCCGCAGATCCTCGCCCACCGGGCTCACATCCAGCCACGCCAGCCGGATGCGCTGCGCCAGCCCGGCCACCGGCGGCAATGCAAACGCAGGCAGCCCCGCGCCCAGCATCGCCGGCGCCATATAGAGCAGCAACTCATCGACACAGCCGGCCGACAGCAGCGCCGCGTTCAGCCCAGCCCCCGCCTCGACGTGCACTTCGTTGAAGCCCGCGGCGGCCAGCGCCTCGAGCGCGGCAGGCAGATCGACCCGCTGGCCATCGGCCGTCGGCAGCGACAGCAGGCGCACGCCCTGCTCGCGCAGCCGGCTCTGCCGGGCATCGGCGGGGTCCTCGGGCTGGGCATGGATCACCCAGACCTCTCCGGGCCCGAAGATCGCGGCCGCGGGGTCCACCGCCAACTGACTGTCGATCAGCACCCGCACCGGCTGCCGGCTGGTTTCCACATGGCGCACCGTCAACGAGGGATTGTCGGCCTTCACCGTCCCGAGTCCGGTCAGGATCGCACAGGCCCGTGCACGCCAGGCATGGCCATCGGTCCGCGCCGCCTGCTGGGTGATCCATTGGCTTTCACCATCGGGCAGCGCAATGAAGCCATCGAGCGAGGTCGCCACCTTCAGGCGCACCCAGGGCCGGCCCCGGCTCATCCGCGCCACAAAGCCGACATTCAGCGCCGCCGCCTCCTCGGCCATCAGCCCACAGCGAACATCGATGCCAGCCCGCCGCAGGCGGCCGAGACCCTGACCGTTGACCAGCGGGTTCGGGTCCTCCATCGCGGCGATCACCCGCGCCACCCCGGCCTCGATCAGCCGGTCACAGCACGGCGGGGTCTTGCCATGATGGGAACAGGGCTCCAGCGTCACATAGGCCGTGGCCCCACGGGCACGTTCACCCGCCTCGGCCAATGCCAGCACCTCGGCATGGGGCTCGCCCGCCCGCCGATGCCAGCCCTCGCCGACGATCTCGCCATCCTTGACGATGACGCAACCCACGCGGGGATTGGGTGTGGTGGTGTTGAGCCCCTGCCAGGCCAACGCAAGAGCCCGCTCCATGAACAGACGGTCGGCTTCGCTGTACATCAACGCTTTCCTTTTCCGCCGGCGCCCGTACCCGTCGGCTGGTTGGCCAAACCACTGTGATCCCGCACGTCGGAAGGGCGCGCGGCACCTTCGCGTGCGGCCTCATCCGGGGCAGCGCCTTCGGCGCTCGATGGAGAGATCTCCTGAATGACGCTGGCGAAGGCTTCGAGATCCTCGAATTTGCGATAGACGGAAGCAAAACGGACATAGGCCACCGTGTCCAGCGAGCGCAGCACGTCCATGACGTGCTCACCGATGGTGGCACTGGCGATTTCACGGGCGCCCAGCTTGAACAGGCGGGACTCGACCTGATCGAGCGCCGCGTTCAACGCCTCGTCCGACACCGGACGCTTGCGCAAAGCCAGCTTCATCGAGAATTCGAGCTTGCCCCGCTGATAGGGCACGCGCCGGCCGTCGCTCTTGAGCACATCCGGCATCGACAATTCGACGCGCTCGTAGGTGGTGAACCGGCGATCGCAGCCGCCACACCGGCGGCGGCGCCGAATGCTGGCGCCCCCGTCCAGTTCACGGGTTTCCATCACCTGGGTTTCGGAGTGGTTACAGAAGGGGCAATGCATGGTCCATTATCTCATCCAATCCACGGGGGAGCATGGACGGCAGACTGCGCCTCACGTCGCCATCCGGTGGCTGCGCACAGCCTGCGACCTCCGATGCCTGCGCGAACTGGAGGCCGCAGCATGGCAGGCAGGGGATGAGCGCAGCCCCCGGAGAGCGCCGGTGAAACCGCCCCGCCCGCTGGGCCGGGCAGGCGCCGGACACGCCCTCGCGCTGCGCCCCGGTGCTCTCCTCAGCCGTAGACCGGGAACCGCGCCGTCAACGCCTCCACCCGCTCGCGCACCTTGGCGATGTGCGCCTCGTCATTCGGACGGTCGAGCACGTCGGTGATCAGCTCGGCCACCAGCGCGGCCTCGGTGGGTCCGAAACCACGGGTCGTCATCGCCGGCGAGCCGACGCGGATGCCGCTGGTGACGAAGGGCTTCTCGGGGTCGTTCGGGATGGCGTTCTTGTTGACCGTGATGTGCGCCCGGCCCAGCGCGGCCTCGGCGTCCTTGCCGGTGATGCCGCGCGAGCGCAGATCCACCAGCATCACATGGGATTCGGTGCGGCCGGAGACGATCCGGAAGCCCTTCTCGGTCAGCGTCTTCGCCAGCACGGCGGCATTCTCCACTACCCGCTGCTGATACTGCTTGAAGGCAGGCTCCAGCGCTTCCTTGAACGCGACGGCCTTGCCGGCGATCACGTGCATCAGCGGCCCGCCCTGCAGACCGGGGAAGATCGCCGAGTTGATCGCCTTCTCGTGCTCGGCTTTCATCAGGATGAAGCCGCCACGCGGACCACGCAGGCTCTTGTGCGTGGTCGAGGTCACGACGTCGGCATGCGGCACCGGGTTCGGATAGACCCCACCCGCGATCAGACCGGCATAGTGCGCCATGTCCACCATGAAGATCGCGCCGACATCCTTGGCGACCTTGGCGAAGCGCGCCCAGTCGATCACCAGCGAATAGGCCGATGCACCGGCGATGATGACGCGCGGCTTGTGCTGATGCGCGAGCCGCTCCATCTCGTCGTAATCGATTTCCTCGGCCTCGTTCAGCCCGTAGGACACTACGTTGAACCACTTGCCCGACATATTCACCGGCGAGCCGTGGGTCAGGTGGCCGCCCATCGCCAGCGACATGCCCAGAATGGTGTCACCCGGTTTGGCCAGCGCCAGCAGCACGCCCTGATTGGCCTGCGAACCGGAATTGGGCTGCACGTTGGCGGCCTCGGCACCGAACAGCTGCTTGACGCGATCGATGGCCAGTTGTTCAGCCACATCGACGAACTCGCAGCCGCCGTAGTAGCGCTTGCCGGGATAGCCCTCGGCATATTTGTTGGTGAGCTGGCTGCCCTGCGCCTCCATCACGGCGGGGCTGGTGTAGTTTTCCGAGGCGATCAGCTCGATATGCGCTTCCTGCCGACGATTTTCATTCCGAATGGCATCCCACAGCGCGGGATCGACCTGGGCGAGAGTCTGTTGACGATCAAACATGGTGGTGCACTCCTAACCATCCCAGCGAACTGCCGGCGGCCGACGCGCGCGCCACGCCGCAGTTCATTCATGACAACGGAACCGGCATCGGGGGCCACCCCGACACATGCCGACCCCGCACGACTCCTGCCCAGGCGGACGGCAGGCCAAAAACTCAGCTCGGACGCTCCCTGGTAGTTCTCTACCCGCGCCAGTCACGTCCGGATCGGCGAGTTTAGCCAATCCCCACCGCTTGCGCCAGCAGCCCCGGGGCGCCCCCTGTAAGCCTTCCTGGATTCTGCACGACAGGCGTCCTGCCCCACGCACCCAGAAGGGCTTTCGCGGTAACGCATCAGCGCAGGGCTCGCCCTACCCGATCCGCCCGGTCGCCTGCGAGGCCCGCTGGCGCGGGTCCAGCTCATCCCGGCTGTCGACCAGATGGCCGATGTCAGCCCAGACCTCGACCTGCCAACGCCCGCCGACCCAGCGCAGCCCGTTGAGGCTGGCGTTGTAGACGGGAAAGGAGCGCGGCGCGCTCAGCGGCAGCTCGGTGGCCCGGCGATAGATGCAGTCGAGCACCCCGCCATGACTGACCACCACCACCCGCTGCCCCCGGTGCCGGGCAACGATCCGTTCCAGCCCCTCGGACACCCGCTGCATGAAGGCGTTCAGGCTCTCGCCGCCCGACAGATCCTGCACGGGATCACGCGCCTCCAGCCGGGCAAACACCTCGGGACGCTGTTCGGCGATCTCCTGATAGCGCCAGCCCTGAAAGGCGCCGAAATGCCGCTCGCGCCAGCAGGGATCGGGCTGAAGCGCCACGCCAGCCTGTGCGGCGATCGGCGCCGCCGTTGCCGCCGCCCGCAGCAGATCGCTGGTGTAGAGCACATCGACCAGCCCCGGCGCAAACCGCCCGGCAGCCGCCTGCGCCTGCTGCTCGCCAAAGGCGTTGAGCGGCAGATCGAGCTGTCCCTGGATGCGGCGCTCCATGTTCCAAGCCGTTTCCCCATGCCGCACCAGCAGCAGCACGATCTCGTCCGCAGCGGGAGGCTGGGCCAGCGCGGCCAGCGCATCCGCGCCCTGATTCACACGCAACATCGATACGTCAGCCCAGATGCACGCGGACGAACTTGCGCTTGCCGACCTGCAACACATAGGTGCCCGCCGACAGGCTCAGCCCCCGGTCGCTGACGACCGAACCATCGATCCGCACCCCGTTCTGCGCCAGCATCCGGCCCGCCTCCGAGTTGGAGGGCACCAGACCACTGCGCCGCAGCACCTCGACGATGCCCAGCGGCGCGCCCTCTAGACGACACTCGGGCAGCTCGTCCGGAATGCCGCCACGCGCACGCAGCTCGAAGTCGCGCTCGGCGGCCTCGCCCGCACCGGCGCCGTGGAAGCGCTCGACCAGCTCCTTGGCCAGCAGCACCTTCGCCTCCTTGGGGTTGCGCCCGGCCGCACATTCCGCCTTCAGCCGCTCGATCTCCTCGGTCGAACGGAAGGACAGCAGCAGGAAATAGCGCCACATCATCTCGTCGGACAACGACAGCAGCTTGGCAAACATCGTATTGGCCGGCTCGGTGATGCCGATGTAGTTGCCCTTCGACTTGGACATCTTCTCGACACCGTCCAGCCCCTCCAGCAGCGGCATGGTCAGCACGCATTGCGGCTCCTGGCCGTACTCGCGCTGCAGCTCGCGTCCCACCAGCAGGTTGAACTTCTGATCGCTGCCACCCAGCTCCAGATCGGCCTTCAGCTCCACCGAGTCGTAGCCCTGCAGCAGCGGATAGAGCATTTCATGAACCGAAATCGGCAAG
>JBHADS010000586.1:0-4655 GCA_041855185.1 Lautropia sp.
CCTTCGCGCCGGTGCGCGAATGTCTGACGATCGTGCTGCGCCTGCTGCGCGAATCCGGTCAGCGCACCCGTGTCTCGTCGCAGAACGGCAGCTATCAGCAGCAGCTTGGCGGCAAGACCTATCAGCTGGCCGAGATCCGGCTGGACGAGAAGCTGGGTGCCATTCCCGAGTTCTCAGCCAACAAGTACATGCTGTGGATTCGCTTCGGCCGCCTGGACCGTGAATTCAAGACCCGCCCCTTCGAGGGTCACGTCGATTTCGACCTGAGCCTCTGCAGTCTGTGATGGAACAGCCCCGCCGCCTGATCGTCAGCTGCCCCATCTGTGGTGAGGCCACCGAGTACAGCCCTGCCAACCGCTGGCGCCCCTTCTGTTCCGAGCGTTGCCGGATGATCGATCTGGGTGCCTGGGCCGATGAGTCCTATGTGGTGGCCGGCAAGCCAGTGGAGGCCGACGACGACCTGCCTCCGCCGCGCGCATAGCAGCAGCCCGCCAGCCCAGCCCCGCCGCACGCATCGCACCCGCAGCGCCGCAGCCCCGCCCTCCAAGTGCTCTGGCGAATGTCCGGGCCTCCCCTGCAGCCCCCCTCCCGCGCCCCGGCGCCTGTCCCGGCCTCACCCGGCCCCCTCCCGCGCATCCAGCCGAGTAGCCACGCACAGCAGACCCACCCTTCAGGGCCGCGACCCGGTTCATGACGCGCACCCGCTTCCCGAGCCTCCCTATGCCCAGCGGCTTCTTCAAGGCGCAAAAATTCGAGCCAAAAGATAAGTGTGCGCTCACATTTAACCCAATCGGCACACCGCAACATCCTCCGTGAAAAACGGCGCACAGCCTGTGCTGCCCCGGGTGCTTCACGCCCCCCACAGCCCCCTCCCTCCATCCGCCGGCGTGGCCCAGTCATCGCATCGACGCTGAAGCATAGGCCAAGGCTCACCAGAATCGAAGTTCCTCCCCCTCAGAGGCCACCAGGCACCGGGCCCGCAGAAGGCTGCTTCTCTATCCCCGGCGTCTGGGCTTCATCGGCCAGGGCGCCGCCGACTCCCTACGCGCGTCCAGGGGTGCAACCGCGCTCGGTGCTGTCCGCCTTTGCTGGGGCCAGTCCGGGCAGGGGCACTGCTTCAGCACACGGTCAGGAACCACTTATGCGACGCATCCGTAAAGCGCTCTCGAGAGAAGCCCTTCCCTTCCAGCGTGCCCCGCTCGCCACCGCTCTGCTGCTCGGCTGCGCCCTGTTCGTGCAACCTGCCCACGCCTTTCTCAGCAACGCCGAGCTGAAGCTGGAGAAGGACGGCGTCGCCAACTTCGACCCCACTCCGGGCAGCGGCATGGATACTGGCCCCCAGAACGGGATCGTGCGTACTCATGACACCCTCGAATACCAGCTGTCGCTGAGTACCAATCAGGGCGCCAAGAGTCCCTGGGTGGAGCTGAGCCTGCCGCTGCACAACGGCCAGCCGGTGGCCCGATGGGTGTCGGTGCCCACCAAATGCGCCACGGGTGGCATCTCGACCGACGGTCAACGCCTGGTCTGCGTACTCGCCGACTTTCCGGCAGGGCGCACGGAGGCAACGAATTTTCATGCGCAGGTACTGGGCAGCGCCGCGAACGGCACCCCGATCGCCCCGCCCACCGCCAGGGTCGGCACCGCCCATGTTGCGAACGCGCCGCTGACGAATTCGGTGCAGCCGGTGCGCGTCAGTGCCGCCCCTTTCTATGATGTGCTGCTGCTCAATGGCAACCCACGCGAGGCCACCTTCCAGCTGGGGGGCGGCCCCAGCGGGCAGTCCACCATGTACATGCGCCCCTTCCTGGGGCTGATGGCACGCCACCCCAACGGCTGGGGCAAGATCGGGGTGGAGCAGCTCGACCCCTCCCAGCCGATCCGGATCGACGTGGGCCTGTCGGGTTTCCCGGGACAGAGCCGCACCGACGGCCTGCATCCGCAGCTGGTGAACTGGCTGCCGATCAGCACGACGACCTTCAGCTTCGGCGATGGCTGCGGCAACAACGGCAAAGGTGCGCCGGACCGCCGGTCGCTGGGCGGCGGTATCAACAACTACGGTCTGATTCTGGACCACGGCCCCGACGGCATTCCGTCGACGATCTCGGACCTGGATCGGAAGAGCGCCGTCTACAACGGTGGTGACTGTCGCGTGACCGGCAGTAGTCGGGATTCGATTTCGCTGGCGCTGGATGGCGTGGACACGACGCTGGTCAGCGCCCCGACCCAGTTCTTCCGCACTGCCCAGATCCCGGCCAGCGATCACTGGCTGGCCGGCAAGGTGATGGTGCTGTGGTCCGATGTCGGCGACTACGAGCTCAATCGCGTCTATACCCCCGAGCTGCGCATCCGCTCGGTCACGGCGCCATCGATCAGCGGCGCCAATATCCAGAACGTGCGCACCGACAACGATGCGATCTCGATCAAGGTGCTGGTGCAGTCGTCCGGTGAATCCTCGAAGGCTTTCAGCCCGGACACCACCCTGCCCCGCCCCTACAGCAGCTTCCCCGATGGGCAGATCAACGGGGGCCGTGTCGAGCATCTGGCACCGCGACAGATCGTGGGCGCCACGCTGCGCTACAACAACACCGGTGCCAGCACGCACGAGGACGTGCGGCTCTGCGAGGTGCTCGACCGCACCGCCTTCGATCTGGCCGCACACTTCTCGGCCCGTCTGATCCCGACGGCTGCCTACCCGCTCAACAGCCGTCGTGTCCGCTATGGGGCGCACAGTTCGGGCAGCCCCTATTTCAGTTCCACGGACAGCGCCAACGCCTATCACGAGGAAGGCGTGGAAGGGCGCTCTGCCTATTCCAGCGCCAGCTGCGACGGGCCGCACATTCAGTGGTTCGATACGGCCCAGGAGGCCGAGCGTGCCGGCGGGCTGGTCTATATCCTTGGGGAGATGGATGAATTGTATGGGGGCCACGGCGTCTCCCTGCAGATCAGCGGTCTGCAGCTGCGCGAAACCTGGGCCGCCACCATCCAGGTGGAAACCCCCCGCGCCCTGGTGCGGCGCGGCGGCGAGGCGATCGACCCGGGCAGCATCATCCGCAACCGCTCCCTCTACAGCACCAGCAGCACCGGCGTGGTGAACCTGCATTCCCGGCCGACCCGCAACCAGGATCACCTGGAGGCTGTCGAGATGGTGACGGTGGCACGCATCTCGAAGGAGATCACCGACCCGCCCAATACCACCCGGGCTCCGGTGTCGGTCGGCACCGTCGTCAGCTACCGCCTTTCGCCACGTTTCTCGACGACCTATCCGCCTCAGCCGCGCACCGTCAGCATCACCGACGTGCTGCCGGCCAACGTCCGCTATGTGAGCGGCTCGGCCCTGATGGACGGCCAGCCGCAGGAGCCGATCATCCAGCGCGACCAGCCGGCCACCGGCATGACGACGCTGACCTGGCGCCTGGAAAACCGCCTGCCGCACGCGGGCGAGAACAGCGATGCCGGTGCGGCCCTGCCGGTCATCACCTATCAGGCGCGGCTGGGTCTGGCCCTGGTCGATGGCACGGAGGTGAAGAACCTGGCAGCCATCAGCGGTGGCGCCAACGACCATGAACGCGACTGCGTGTTCAACCCGGCGCTGGGCACCTATGGCACCTGCGCCAAGGCCGCCACGAGCAAGCTCTCGATCCAGACCCCGCCGGGCTTCCAGCTCGAGAAGCAGGCGCAGCCGCCAGAGATCGAGCCGGGTGATCCCTTCGCCTACACACTGACCTTCGTCTCGATGGGGCAGGACATCCATGCCCCCCACGTACCCGATCTGATCGACATCCTGCCCTTCGTGGGCGATGGAGTCGCCAACACCGCCAACAGCCGCGCTGCCCGCCAGCCGGCCTCCCGTTTCACCGCCGGCGCCTATCGGCTGCAATCAGTGGTGCCGGCCAGCCTCGATCCCAACGCCGGCATCTACTACACCAGCCGCCGGCCCGACGAGATCCACAACGATCCACAGCACAGCAGCAACCAGATGCCTGGCGGCAGCACCCGCTGGTGTCAGGCCAGTGAGTTCGGCACCAACGGCTGCCCCCGGACCATCGGAGAATCCACAGCGGTGCGCGTCCGCCCGGCGCTGACCACCCTGCCCCGCAACCGCCCCTACGAGGTGCAGCTGAATCTGCTGTCGGACAGCGTCCTGGCCCAGCCCGGCGACATCTTCGCCAACCGGGTCGGCTCCCGCCCGGCGGCCCGCGACAGCACCCTGCTCTATGTCGAGTCGCAGGCCAACCTGAACGTGCGTGTCATCGGGACCGCCGTGGCCGCGCTGAGCGGCCGGGTCTTCGTCGACAACGATCAGGACAATGTCTTCGACCCCGAGGACCAGGCGCTGGCCGGGCAGTGCATCGTGCTGCGCGGCACCCGTCGCACACCGGATGATGTGCTGGCCTCGATCCGTACCGACGCCTCGGGCCACTTCAGCTTTGCGGCTGGAGTACAGAACCGGGTATTTGCCTCGGCCGACTGCAGCGGCACCGCGCTGGCCGAGTTTGCCGGCCTGATGCCCGGAGAGTACAGCTTGCACAAACCGGCGCTCAGCGCCGGCCACCAGCCTGGTGCCAGCCATGTCGGTACCCTGGGGGGCTCCGCCGGCAGCAACCGGATCGACAGCATCCATCTGCAGGCCGGCGAACAGGGCACGGCCTACC
>JBHADS010000587.1:0-3348 GCA_041855185.1 Lautropia sp.
ACCAACGACCTGCTGCAGATGACGGCAGCGGCCGGGCAGATGGGGATCGCCCGCGACAAAGCGGTCGGTTTCGTGCGCACGACGGCGATGATGGCGGCGGCATTCGAGCTGCCCGCAGAGCAGCTCGCGGAGGACGCCGGCAAAATCGCTGGCGTCTACAACCTGCCGATCGAGAGCATCGGAGACCTGGCAGATTCGGTCAACTACCTGTCCGACAACACGCTGGCCAAGGGCGGGGAAATCATCGACGTGCTCAAGCGCATCGGCGGCGTGGCAGCCGCGCTGAAGATGGGTGAGAAGGATGCGGCCGCGCTCGGCGCGACGATGGTCTCGCTCGGCTCGACATCGGAGACTGCGTCGACAGCCATCAATGCCTCGCTGACGAAACTGGCGAGCGCAGGCACCAGTGCGAAACTCGGCAAAACGCTCTCGCAGCTCGGTTTCGATGCGAAACAGGTGCAGGCCAACATGGTCAAGGACGCCAAGGGCACGCTGATCAGCGTGCTCGAGGCCATCAACAAACTGCCCGAGTCCGAGCGCATTGCGATGACCGCGCAGCTGTTCGGCGCGGAGCACGGAGACGATCTGGCCAAGCTCGCCGGGCGCGTGGATCTGCTGAAACAGAACATCGAGCTCGCCAACAGTGAGGAGGCACGGGGCTCGATGCAGCGCGAGTTCGACGCGGGCAACGAGACGGCCGAGAAACAGTACCAGGCGCTGCAGAACGTGATGCAGGAGCTGTCGACGACCATCGGCAACATGCTGTTGCCAGCACTCGGAAAGCTGATGTCTGCGACGGCCACTGTCATCGGCGGCGTGACGACATTCATTCGGCAGAACGAGGGGCTGGTGCGCGGCCTGGGGGCCGCTGCGATCACGTTCGGCACGGTCGTGGGCGCACTGGGCACGGTGAAGCTCGGCATCGGCGCAGTCACGCTCGCCTGGGGGGCGCTGAAGCTCGCATTCGCAGCCAACCCGGTTGGCCTGGCCGTGGCTGCCGTTGCTGCGGCTGCTGGTGCGATCTACGCGAACTGGGAGCCGATCAAATGGTTTTTCAACGAGCTGTGGGACGGCGTGAAAACGGCATTCGCCGGCGCGGCGACGTGGATAGAGGGGGCGTGGGTGCAACTCAAGGACATGATCGGGCAGGGCGTGGCCTGGGCGACGGAGACAATACAGCCAGTGATCGGAATGATTCAGCGGGTCACGAACTGGTTTGGCAGCGAAGAAAACAAGGCGCAGGCCGAAAAGCCTGCCGCTGCGGCTGAGGAGAAAAAAGCGGGCTGGTGGGATCGGCTCTGGGGCAATGATGATCCGCCTGCGCCGCCTCCGCCGCTGCCTGCGGTGTCGCCTGCACGCCAGGTCAGCCAGACGAATCAGGTCACTATCAACGTGCAGCAGCTACCCGGCGAGGACCAGGAGGCGCTCGCACGCCGCATTGTCGAGATCCAGCGGCGCCACGGCGAGATCCGTGCGCGAGGCGCGCTGTTCGATGCGGCGCAGCCGGCGTTCTGATCATGGCGATTCAGTACGCAGTGGGCGCGCCCATCATGATGCAGCTCGGCGGGTACCAGTTCGGGCTGAACACCGCTGCCTATCAGGGTCTGTCGAGGTCGGATGATTGGCGCTGGCCGGTGCAGGAGCGCATCGGGCAGGAGCAGGCGCTGCAGTTTGTGGGTCCGGGCGCCAGCACCATCACGCTGGACGGCGTGGTTTTCCCGGAGTGGCGCGGCGGCCTCGGGCAGCTCGACGCCATGCGCCTCGAGGCCGCCAAAGGCGTGCCGCTGGTGCTGGTGGACGGCAGGGGCGGCACGCATGGGATGTGGGTCATCGAGCGGATCGACGAGACGCAGAGCGTGTTTGCTGCGGGCGGGCTGGCGCGCAGGGTCGAGTTTTCGATGCAGCTGCGCAGGTACACGCAGAGCGTCGCTGGCCCGGTGCCCACGATTGCGCCGCTGCCGGCGCTGCAGCAGATTGCTGTGCCGGAGACGGCGCCTATCGAGCAGCGAGCACATGGGCTGGCAGAGATGGTCAGCAAGGCCGCCGGCCCGCTGCTGGCGACAGCAAGCGGCGCGTACCGGACCCTGCGCGCGCGCATCGAGCCGGGTATGCAGGTGCTGTCTGACGCGGCGGGGGCGGCGCAGCGGTGCGCGGAGGTGGCGCAGCGCCTGCAGCACGCGGGTGATCGTGCGCAGGCGTTGCTCAAGGGGCGCGGCCGCGCACAGCAGATCGTGCGCCGGATGTCCGAGCGCGTGGGCGTGCTGCGCACGCACGCCGAGAGCGCGCAGCAGATCCTGCAACGCACGGCTGCGCGCATCGAGAGGGCGCCGCAGGAGGCAATCCGCGCGGTGACGGAAGCAGGGGGGTGCGCACGGGATCTGGATGCCGTCTGCAGGCGCGTGCTGGCCGAGGCGGGCCGGATTATCGAGAGGCAGTGAGATGCAGATCGTCAGCAAAGCGGGGGACACGGTCGACTACCTGGTGTGGCGGCACTACGGCTCGACGGGCAACCGGATCGTCGAGCGGGTGCTGATGCACAACGCTGGCCTGGCTGATCACGGCCCGGTGCTGCCCGAGGGCGTGCGCATTGAGCTGCCGGCGCTGCCGCTGCCGGCGCAGAAAGCGGGGCTGCGGCTGTGGGACTGACGCATCGGCCGGATTTTCGTCTGCTGGCCAACGGCGACGACGTGACGGCCACGATTCGGGCGCGGCTGCGGTCGCTACGCTACACGGACGAGGCCGGGCTGGATGCCGACGTGCTGGAGATCGTGCTCGCTGATCACGACCCGGAGCGCCCGATCCAGATCCCGCCGGCAGGGGCCGAGCTGGATCTGTCGCTGGGGTTCGATGGGCAGATGCAGCGCGTCGGCCTGTTTGTGGCCGATGAGATCGAGCTGTCGGGGCCGCCCGGCGAGCTGACGGTCCGAGCGCGCGCAGCGCCGTTCGATGGCTCTCGGGGCGGGATGTCGCGCCTGCAGACGCAAAAGCGCCGGGCCTGGCCCAGCGGCACGCGGCTCGCGGACATCGTGCGCACGGTGGCCGCCGAGCACGGCCTGCGGCCGGTCGTGGCGGCCTCGCTCGAGGGCGTGCGACTGCCGCACCAGGACCAGCTCGACGAGTCGGACCTGAGTTTTCTGGTGCGCCTGGCGCGCCGGTACGACGCCGTGCTGAAGCCCGCTGGCGGCTGCCTGGTGCTGGCCAGGCGGGGAGAGTCCAGGAGTGCCAGCGGCGCGGCGCTGTCGGAGATCGAGCTTGCGCCTACCGATGTGAGCACCTGGCGGGTGTCGATCACGCAGCGGGAGCAGCCGGGCACGGTCGTGGCCTGCTGGCACGCGACCAGGCAGGCGC
>JBHADS010000588.1:0-6421 GCA_041855185.1 Lautropia sp.
ACATCCAGCCCCAGCCGCTGCAGCGCCTGCCCGAGCTGCGCCACCCGCAGCGCATCCGGCCCCATCGCCGCGCCCAGCGTACTGGCACCGATGTCGGTGGGGGCGCCGATCAGGGTGAGTCTGGGGTTGGGGAGTGTGGGGGTCGGGGGGGTGAGGGTGTTCATGGTCGTGCAGGCTTGCGAGGGTATCCGAGAACTGGCCGATGGATGAGGCTTCGCTCCATAAGTTACATTTGGCACAGGGAACCAGAAAGAAGCTTTTGGCCGATGTAGCCGCCCATGACGCCGATTGGCGTCAGTCGGCCTTTTTGTGCGTTCAGCGTGTGGGGCTCTTCGCTAAGATGGGCTCCAATGTACACTGTGCACGATACTTCTTGCTAAATCGAACGTCATTCTTTGATAAAGAAAAACAATGAACAGAAAGATACTGATCACTGGCTCGTCGGGACTGGTGGGTACGGCTCTTCGTCGTCATCTGTCTAGGCAATCCGTCGAAGTCGTCGGATTGGACCTGAAGGGTGAAGGATCTGCATGTGGTGATGTCTGCCGTCCTGAGGATCTGCGAAGGGTCGTACAGGGGGTCGACGGCATTATCCACTTGGCTGCCGTTTCGCGGGTCATCGATGGCGAAAAGAATCCAGAACTGTGCAGGCAGACGAATGTCGACGGCGTACGCAACGTGCTGCTGGCTGCACAGGAGCAGGGCACTCGACCGTGGGTTATTTCCGCAAGCAGCCGGGAGGTCTATGGGCAACCGAAAGTTCTCCCTGCTGACGAAGACTGTCCACTCACTCCAGTCAACATCTATGGGCGCACGAAGGTTGAAGGGGAGAAGCTTGTCCAGGAGGCGCGGCATGCCGGTCTCAAGGCGTGCGTGATCCGATTGTCCAACGTGTTCGGATCTGTCTCCGATCACCATGACCGGGTGGTTCCCGCATTTGCGCGGGCTGCAGCCTTTGGCGAGGAGTTGCGTGTCGATGGAGCCGATAACACCTTCGACTTCAGCTATATCGATGATGTTGCACGCGGCATCGTGGCATTGACAGAACTGCTGTCCCGTGAAAAAGATGCTCCGCCGCCCATTCATTTTGTGACCGGAAGGCCGACGACCCTGGGTGAACTTGCGGATCTGGCCATTCGGACTGCTGGTTCCCAATCGACGATTCGTCAGGCACCTTCTCGCCATTTCGATGTGGGGCGCTTCTATGGAAATCCAGCACGGGCGAAGGCTTTGCTGGGATGGGAGCCGGAGGTGCCTCTCGAAGAAGGTCTGGCACGCTTGATTCAGGCATTCCGTGCACAGAAACGCACTGACGCCGCTGCCGATTGATCACAATGGAGCGCCGGTCATGAAAATCATGAAGGTCATCCACGGCTATCCGATGCGTTACAACGCCGGGTCCGAGGTTTACAGCCAGACACTGTGTCATGGTCTGGCAGAAAATCATCACGAGGTACATGTCTTCACGAGGGAAGAAGATACCTTCCGTCCCGATTTTTCTGTACGGGAAGAGAAGGACGGTGACGACGAGCGCATCACACTGCACCTGGTCAATAATCCTCGCTACAAGGATCGCTACCGTGCGGAGGGAATCGACCGGCGTTTTGCCGAGCTTCTCGATCGTATTCAGCCGGATATCGTCCATATCGGGCATTTGAACCATTTGTCTACATCCTTGCTGCAGGAGGCCAAGCAGCGGCGCATTCCGATCGTCTTTACCCTGCACGACTACTGGTTGATGTGCCCTCGGGGGCAGTTCATGCAGATGTTTCCCGAGAACCCTGCCGAGACTTGGCTCGCCTGTGATGGGCAGGAGGATCGGAAATGTGCCGAGCGTTGCTATGCGAGGTACTTCGGCGGCTCGATCGAGGATACTGAGGCCGATGTCGGATACTGGACGGGTTGGGTCGAACGCCGCATGAAACATATGCGGGAGATGGCCTCGCTGGTCGATATCTTTCTAGCGCCTGCACGCTATCTGAGAGACCGCTTTCATCGTGATTTCGGCATTCCAGAAAGTAAGCTGCTCTATCTGGACTATGGGTTCGATCGTGAGCGTCTGAAGGGAAGGAGCCGAGTTCAGCGGGAGCCCTTCACCTTTGGATATATTGGCACGCATATTCCCGCCAAGGGTATTCAGCATCTGATTGAAGCTTTTGGAAAACTTAATGGCGATGCTCGGCTCAAGATCTGGGGGAGGCCGAGAGGACAGGACACCGAAGCTTTGCAGCGCATCGCCGAGGCTCTGCCCGAGCCTGTACGCGAGCGGATCGAATGGCTGAAGGAGTACCGGAATCAGGAAATCGTACAGGATGTGTTCAACCACTGCGACGCTATCGTCGTGCCGTCGATCTGGGTTGAGAACTCACCCCTGGTGATCCATGAGGCTCAGCAGGCGCGCGTGCCGGTGATCACGGCAAACGCCGGGGGCATGGCTGAGTACGTCCACCATGAGGTGAATGGACTGCTATTTGATCACCGTTGTGCCGATGCGCTGGCTGCGCAGATGCAACGCTGCGTGGATGATCCTGACTGGGCGCGGAGGCTGGGGGCGAAGGGATATGCATTCAGCGAGTCGGGTGACATCCCGTCGGTGCGTGCTCATGTCCGCGAGGTCGAGCGCATCTATCAGCAGCTCGTCACAAGGAACCGGGGGGCATCTGCTGGGCAGGCTCCTGGCCCTTGGCGGGTCACCTTCGACACGAACCCGGATCGATGCAACTTGAAGTGCATCATGTGTGAGGAGCATTCCGAGTACAGCGACAAGCAGGTCATCAGAATCGGGCGAACAGGCCAGAAGGAGCGAACGATGCCCATCGCGCTTCTTGAGCGGGTGGTCGAGGATGCGGTACCGCATGGACTTCGAGAGATCATCCCTTCCACGATGGGAGAGCCGCTGCTGTACAAGGATTTCGAGCGTATTCTTGAACTGTGTCGGCGTCATGGTTTGACGCTCAATCTGACGACCAACGGAACGTTCCCCGGAAAGAAGGATGCTACGCGATGGGCGGAGCTGATCGTGCCGCTTGCCTCCGATGTGAAAATTTCGTGGAATGCGGCTACACAGGAGACGCACGAGGCCATCATGAAGGGGCCTGCCAGTAATTGGGAGAAGGCGCTGAAGAATGTGAGGGCTTTCATTCGTGTGAGAGACCAGCACGTCGAGCGCGGGGGGAATTACTGTCGCGTTACCTTACAGATGACATTCATGGAGCGCAACGTCCGCGAACTGGTCGATATCGTCCGGCTGGCGATCCATCTGGGCGTCGATCGGCTCAAGGGGCACCATCTCTGGGTGCACGATCCGCAAATCGAGGATGAATCGATGCGTCGAAGCGCGGACTCGATCGCGCGATGGAACGCGGCAGCCGAGGCGGCAAGACGTTACGCCAAGGACCATCCTCTGCCCAGTGGCAAGCTGTTGGATCTCGAAAATTTCTTTCCGCTGGACCCTGATCATCAAGGTGATATTGCACCGGATGGAGAATGTCCCTTTCTGGGCAAGGAGGCGTGGGTCAGCGCAGAAGGGCGTTTCGACCCGTGCTGTGCTCCGGATGAGAAACGCAGAACTCTGGGCGATTTCGGTAATCTGAAGGAAGCGGGCATCATGCAGATCTGGCAAGGAAAGCCGTATCAGAGGCTGACGGAGTCTTACCGGGATCGCGATTTGTGCCGATCGTGCAATATGCGCAAGCCTGTTCAGACAGGGGCTGTGTGATGCGTGAGACGCGAATTTCTCCCTGCGGGAGCCATCATCTCGACGGACAGGGGCGCCCTATGTACGCCGAGCGCTTCGATGAGGTGCTCAAGTTCCATCCGCCTGGGCTTGCTCCTGTATTGCGTGCAGGTGTCGCGTGGCACATTCGTGAGGATGGCAGGCCCGCCTATGAGCGGCGCTTTCTGCGTACTTTTGGTTTTTACGAAGGGCGCGCTGCTGTGGAGTCGGAGGACGGCTGGCATCATATCGATGTCTGTGGCCGGGATGCATATGCTGAGCGCCATGCTTGGTGTGGCAACTTCCAACAAGCCCGCTGCCCAGTTCGGGGTGACGATGGCCTGTATTTCCATATCGGGCCAGATGGCGTGGCGATTTACGGTGCACGATGGCGTTACGCCGGGGACTATCGTGATGACGTCGCCGTCGTGCAGGCAGAGGACGGTCTTTCCACCCATATTGATCTGCACGGTGGCTTGCTTCATGGTCGATGGTTTGTTGATCTGGATGTCTTTCACAAGGGCTACGCCCGCGCAAGGGACAATGATGGTTGGATGCATGTCGACCAGACCGGGCGGCCGATCTATGCTCGCCGTTTTGCGGTCGTGGAGCCTTTCTACAACGGGCAGGCACGAGTCGAGTGCTTCGATGGTTCCTTGGAAGTCATTGATGAATCGGGGCAGAAGCTTGTGGAGCTGCGTCCGGCAAGGCGCTCGGATTTCTCGTCGCTGTCTGCCGATCTCGTTGGTTTCTGGAAAACGCAGAGTATTGCGACGGCGGTTCGTCTGGGGGTCATTGATGCGTTGCCGGCGTCTTCGGAGCATATCGCCCGACAATGTGGGCTGCGTACCGATGCAAGTGCCCGTCTGTTGAGGGCGTTGGGTGAACTGGGGTTGACGAGACGAGAGGGGGCTTGCTGGTATCTGAGTGCGCGAGGCGAGCTTTTGCGCAGCAGCCATCCAATGACCCTGGCAGATGCTGCTGTCGAGTATGCTGATCGGTTCTCCGATATGTGGCGTCAGCTGCCCGAAGCGTTGCGTGAGGGGGCGGCATGGCAGGCACCGGATGTCTTTGGTGCGGTGGCGCAGGATAGAGCACAGCATGCCGCTCATCATCGGATGCTGCGCAGCTATGCACGGCATGATTACGTCAACTTGGTGCCATACTTGGGATTGAGAGGCGATGAGCGGATCGTGGATGCAGGTGGTGGTCTGGGCGTGCTGGCAGAGATGGTCGGAGCATGTCATCCAGACGCGGAAGTGACGGTGCTTGAGCGGGCGGATGTCGTTCGGTTGGCGTCCGCTACGTCAAACCGTGTGCGTTGGTTGGAAGGTGATCTGTTCAAACCCTGGCCGATTCAGGCGGATGTCGTCCTGATGGCTCGTGTCCTGCATGATTGGGATGATGAGGCGGCGCTCCAGATTCTGCTTCGTGCGCGTGACGCCGTGCGACCGGGAGGGAGAATCTTTGTCATCGAGATGTTGCTGCACGAGAGCCAGATGTCGGGGGCTCTTTGTGATCTGCATCTGTTGGCAGTGACGGGAGGGCGGGAACGATCACAATCGGCATTTGAAGTGCTGTTGTCTCGTGCCGGGTTTCGCGTGGTGCAGCTGAGAACGCTGCCCGCCTTGCCGTCGATCATTGTGGCAGAGGCCGTCTGATGATGCGTACGGCCCCTCATGCGGCGTATGCGGAGGATGTTCGTTGCAAGTATCCGACTGATCGTCCTGTCACCGTTTTGTGCCGACATGCTGAGCGGGAGACGTTGCCGGCTGCTGGCGTAGGCAACGACGTGCCATTGACAACCCAGGGGCGTCTTGATGCGCATCGGCTCGGGGCAAGTTGGCAGGGGCGGCTGGGGATGCTGTGCACCAGCCCTGTACGGCGTTGTGTGCAGACAGCCGAAGCGTTGCGATGTGGTGCAGGGGCAGATCTGCCGATTCATCAGGACACAGTATTGGGGAACCCAGGGGTGTTCGTCGAAGACGACAAGCTGGCCTGGCGTAACTGGGAGGGCCAGGGCAGCGTGGGCAATGACGGAGTGATTCGAGCACTGATGCGGGCAGATCCATTGTTGCCGGGTATGGCGCATCCAGATCGGGCGAGTAAAGTGCTGATTCGCCATATGCTGACCAAGGCGCGAGGCATTTCTGGACTGCAGGTGTGCGTGACCCATGACGTATTGCTTGCAGCGACGGTCGCCCGATTCATGGGCGTCGAGTTGCCTCGGGACAAATGGCCCGCTTACCTGGATGCTGCTTGGATCTGGCAGGAGGGGGTTGAGATCGTGATGGTTTTTCGAGGGTTGAAAGGCCGGCGTCCTGCTGCGTGGCTTGTGGCAGACTGAGATCATCTCAGCACAGGAACTTTGCGCCAGACATTGTTTTCGGCTTGGTAGTGATCAGATCGAGAACAACCTACACACGGCCGGTATCGCTGCTTTCATCCGTGTTTCACGGCGTTCATCCCCGAGGCTCCTTGTATTCACATATATGCGCTCATGGAGCAAGGTTTGTTGACGTGTGTCTGATGAGCGCCTCGGGGATTCCCCAGGGTCCGGGGGGCATCTGGGGGGTGTGCGGACGGATGGTGTTAAGGTCTGGGGTCAGGCACCAACCGGGAGAACGCCATGAACCACCCTGCGCCCGAGCAAGACCGGAATATCCAGGCCGAAGGCCGCCGTCCCTGCAGGAAGCGACAGGCGGG
>JBHADS010000589.1:0-19238 GCA_041855185.1 Lautropia sp.
ATCGCCGTTGCGGGCCTGCAGTTGCAGTGCACCGACCAGCCCGCAGTTGCGGATGTCCACCACGTGCTTGACGCCTTTCAGCGCATGCAGCGACTGCTCGAAATGCGGCGTCAGCGCAGCGGCACGCTCGATCAGATTCTCGGCCTTCAGCAGATCCAGCGCCGCGATGCCGGCCGCACAGGCGATCGGGTGGGCTGAATAGGTGTAACCATGCGGGAACTCGATCAGGTGCTCGGGTTGCGGATGGTTCATGAAGGTGTTGTAGATCTCGCTGGAGGCGATCGTCGCGCCCAGCGGCGCCGCACCATTGGTCACCTGCTTGGCGACGTTCATGATGTCCGGCGTCACCCCGAAATACTCGGCGCCGGTGGCCTTGCCCATCCGCCCGAAGCCCGTGATCACCTCATCGAAGATCAGCAGGATATTGTGCTGATCGCAGATCTCGCGCAGCCGCTGCAGATAGCCCTTCGGCGGAATCAGTGCACCGGCGCCGCCCGACAGCGGCTCGACGATCACCGCCGCGATGTTCGAGGCATCGTGCAGCTCGATCAGCTTCAGCAGCTCGTTGGCCAGCTCCAGCCCGCCCGTTTCGGCCTGCCCGCGGGTGAACTCCAGCCCCGGCTGCACCGTGTGCGGCAGATGGTCCACTTCCATCAGATGACCGAACATCTTGCGGTTGCCATTCAGCCCGCCCAGACTGGTGCCGGCCACGTTCACGCCGTGATACGAGCGCGTGCGGGCGATCAGCCGCGTCTTGGTGGCCTGACCCTTGACCCGCCAGTAGGCTCGGGCCAGCTTGATCGCCGTATCGGCCGCCTCCGACCCCGAATTGGTGAACATCACATGGTTCAGCTCGCCGGGCGTCATCTCGATCATTCGCTCGGCCAGCTGGAAGGACAGCGGATGCGCAAACTGGAAAGCCGGCGCATAGTCCAGCGTGCCCAGCTGGCGGGCCACCGCCTGCTGGATCTCGGTGCGGCAATGCCCGGCACCACTGCACCACAGCCCCGACAGACTGTCGAAGATCTTGCGACCCTGGTCGTCATAGAACCAGTTTCCTTCCGCCCGCACGATGATGCGCGGGTCTTTCTTGAAAGCCCGGTTTGCACTGAAGGGCAGCCAGTGGGCGCTGAGATTCAGCGCAGAAACATCGGGTGCGACGAAATCGAAGGCAGGAAAATTCATGAAAAGTCTCCTTCACAGCGGGGGTTGGAGCGTGTCGCCTTGCCATGCCAAGGCTCTGGAGGCAGCTCGGGCGTGATCAGGCAGGACACGTCCAGCAGCAGGGGGCCGGAACACCCGGTCGGATCGAGCACCCGTCCGGATCATCCTTTCCGTACATTATGAGAACTTGTCCGCCCGAACGCTACCGCTTTTTCGGAACCGGGCATTTCAGAAAATGAATGAGCGGGACGTGTGTGGTGGGCAGGGCAGCAGCCTCTGTCACGAGCGTGTTCCCAGCACGCCGGAGGGGTCATAGACCTGCAATTGGCTGGACGGGCGCTGAGAGCTCTGATAGATCACGAGGTTTGTTCCCGTGGGCATAGCCTGTGATGGAAACAATATGCCATCCAGCCCCTCTGCTAGCACATCGTCGGCCATATACCAGGTGGTGGGCTCATGATGCCTGTTGAACCACTCGGTACGCCAATCAATGGCGTAGTCAGCCCAAAGCGGAGGCCAGCGCTCGGGATCAAAACCTTTACTGAGATCTGCAACACGCAGGTTGCGGATGAAGAATGTGCAGATCGTTCCCGGTGGCAGCCAGGGATTATCCTGCTGATATTCCGCCAACGCGGTGATCTTGTCTGTTGCCAGGTAGAGCGCTTCCTGTTGCGGACGGTTGAATCTGCCGCCCTGACGGGCTGCTCCCATTCCGGAAAGGGGTTGGCTGGCATAGGCTGGGGATATGACGCGATAGCAAGGCAGGGCTTCTTCGGCGCCCAGCACGATCCAGGGGATCATCCCGCCGCCCCTCCTGCAAAGGACTCCAGATAGCTCACAACATCTTCGATACGGCCATCCTGAATCAGTACGTCGGCGGTCTTGTAGCCGAAGGAGCGAAGCGGTTCATTGCGAAGCAGAAAGGCAGCACGCTTTTCGTCGCCGGTCAGCTCGGTCGCTACTGCCAGGGCTCTCACCATGTCCTGCAGATACTTCTGCAGTTGGGGGG
Source organism: Lautropia sp. (assembly GCA_041855185.1). Classification (GTDB taxonomy): domain Bacteria; phylum Pseudomonadota; class Gammaproteobacteria; order Burkholderiales; family Burkholderiaceae_E; genus Lautropia. The sequence continues at coordinate 2,174 of JBHADS010000589.1, forward strand.
CGTGGGGCCGGGCAGAGAGCGTATTGCGGTGGACATGTGCGCGGTCGGCCAGCTCCTGTACCTGGAAGCCAAAGAGATCGCCAATGCGAACAGGCGAAAGGTAAGGAGTATTCGGCTCACGGAACTGTTCGGCAAAGGGGGATTGCAGAAGAACGTTCATGATTTGGGTTCGCACATAATATGCACGGATTTTGCACCATTTGCGCCTTTTAAGCAATCCGGTCGGACATAGCCTCTGCTGATCGGGGCTCAGGACTAGCCGGGAGAAAGCAGAGACGCTGATTGTCGACTCGCCGTGCGTTGCCAACGGTCCGCTGTTGGGCGGGTGTTCGAGCGCATGACATGCTCAATCGTTCAGATCCCGGATCTGTTTCAGGGTATGAACCAGGGCAAGACGTTCTGCGGCGTTCAGGTGTCCGAAGGTTCTGTCAGAAATCTGCTGTGCAATCGGTATCATCTGGGCGAGAACGCGTTTGCCGTCATCAGTCATGGTGATGGAGTGCTTGCGTCCGTCCTGCTTGTCCGGGGCCACCTTGATCAGCCCTTTTGCAGAGAGCCGGCTGACGACGCCTCGGATGGTGGCTTGATCGATGGCGGTGCGTTGAACGACATCGTTCAACGAGCAGGCTTCAAGGTCATTGACGGCGCACAGAGCCACGAATTGTGAGGATGTCAGCTCCGAATCGGGGATCATCTGCTGGAAGATGGCTACATGCCGTTGGTAGGCACGGCGTAGCAAATGGCCGATCTGCTCGGTGAAATCGTAGCTTTCACTCATTTTTCGTCTCGTATTTCCCGTGCAGACCAGCAACGGAGCCCTGAGAGAGTTGGGCAGTCATGATCGCTAATTTCGACACAGTGGCTCTGGAGACGGCATATGTCGCCTTGCCATTCCAAGGTCTTTGCGGGCAGAGTGGGCGTGGCTCTCAAGTGCATGACACGCTTCTAACACCCTCGTGTTCGGCATTCTAGCGTAGCTTCGGGGTCTGGCGTTTCGTGAGATGGGGTGGGCGCGATCGGGGATTCATGGCCAGCTCAGATCCCGTGGATGCAGGCGTCTGCGCAAAGCGTCCAGGTCGTCGGGAGTATCCAAATCGCTGATGTAGGCATCGTTTTCGGATACAAAAGGTTGTGGCTTCCAGGTCTGGGCCGATATCCATTGGCGCAAGCCACCTGGCCAGCGGGTGTCCAGGCTCCGCGCTACGGTTGCCGCGGAGATCATCAACGGGTGCCCGCGCACGCCGTGCACAACGGGCACCAGTGCATGCACACGGGAATCCCGTCGGTGCCAGGCTGCTATCAGTGCGGCGATGGCATGGCGGTCCAGCCAAGGCAGATCGCCCAAGGTAAGCATCAAATCGTGGCTTGGGTGCTGCGAGGCGTGTCGGCTCAGAGCCACGCGCTGCGAGCAGGCAAGATCAACGGATAGGTTGTCGTGTTCCCAGAGGTCTATCTCAAGTGAGCTTGCCAGACTGCGATAAACGTTGGCATACGGGCCGATGACGACAGCGATGGAATGTATTCCCGCAGCACGAAATTCGCGTGTCATTCGTTCCAGCAAACTGACGCCCGCTATTCTCAGTGCCGCCTTGGGTTTGAAACCCAGCCGCGAGCCCAGGCCAGCAGCCAGAATGACAGCGGCCAGGGGGGCGCGGGAGGGGGAGGCTCCCGCTGCATCGTGTGGGTCTGCGACACGAATGCGCGGCTTGGGTATCGGGTCGCTCATGGCTGTTCGGGCTGGATGCCTGTCCGGATACCGTTTCTGGTCGCTACGATTTCAGCCATGATTGAGAGAGCTATTTCTGCCGGTGTTTTGCTGCCAATGAACAGTCCGGCAGGGCCATGCAACCGTGCCACATCATCCGGGCTCAAGGAAAAGTGTTCTTGCAAGCGGGTGCGACGCTTGGCTTGGTTGCGGCGAGATCCTATTGCACCGATATAGAACGCAGGACTGCGGAGGGCATCGATCAGCGCAAGGTCGTCGAGTTTTGGGTCGTGTGTGAGGGTGACGACTGCAGTGCAGGTATCCAGACGCTGTGCAGCCAGAAAATCGTCGGGCATCTCGGTGTCAACGGGAATTTCAGGAAAGGGCCAGCTGTCTCGATAGGCGTCCCGAGGGTCGCAGACTGCAACTTCGAAGTTCAACTTGAGCGCCATTTCACATAGGAAGGCTGAAAGATCTCCTGCACCGATGAGAAGCAGCCTGCTCTGCGGGCCAAGTGGATGACGAAGTTCCTTCTCGTCCATGGAAAGAGCACCTGGCGCTCCTTTGGAATCGGTACGCAGCACGACCTGACCGGACGACAGGGAAAGCACCCGTTCCACTGTGCGGCGGGCAAGCAGGGCATCCAACAACGCCTCGAGCTGACTGTGTGGCCCCAGTCGTTCGGCCAGCAGCTCCAGGGTTCCTCCGCAGGGCAAGCCGACTCTCCGGGCTTCCTCTGCCGTGACACCGTACTCCAGTCGGCGGGGGCTTCCAGATGGACACAACGTGTCAATGCCATGCTCAATGACGATATGTGCCAGGTCGTCTTCGACGCATCCCCCGGACACAGAGCCATTCAGTTGGCCATTCCCGTTGAGCACCAGGAACGAACCTATCGGCCGGGGAGCAGAGCCCCATGTTCTGATCACCGTCATGAGAACGACAGGCTGACTCGCCTGTAGCCAACGCAGGGCAGATCTGAGTATGTGTATGTTCAATGCGTCCATTTTGATGAAGAATACATCGACAAGAGAGATGGTTTTCTGGAGACGCTCATGAGCTACTACTCGTATCAGCCAGAGAATGGACACGGGCTTCCGCATGATCCTCTGGCTGCCATTCTAGGGCCAAGGCCCATTGGCTGGATTTCGACGAGAAGTGTTGAGGGAAGGGATAATCTTGCTCCTTACAGCTTTTTCAGCATGTTCAACTACCGGCCACCGATTCTCGGGTTTTCCAGTGTGGGCTGGAAGGACACCGTCAGAAACATATCTGAATCCGGGGAATTCATTTTCAACCTGGTCACGAGGCAGCTGGCAGATTTGATGAATCAGACCAGTGCATCCGTTGAGGAAAGCGAGTTCGAGATCACGGGGCTCGAGCGCCTTCAGGGGTCAAGGGTGCGAGCAGCGAGGGTTGCGGCGAGTCCTGTTTCCATCGAATGCAAACTCAGCCAGTTGGTGCGCTTGCAGGACTTGCAAGGGCAGCCCATCGATACGTGGATGATTCTTGGTGTCGCCATTGCAGTACACATTCGTCGGGACTTCCTGGAAGAAGGTATCTACCAAACTGCCAAAGCCGGGCCCGTTCTGCGTGCGGGTGGGGCAGGTGATTACTTTCAGATAGCTGCCAACCAAGGCTTCTTCATGAAGCGGCCCAAGTAGCGTGATCGCTTATCGGGTTTCTTCGAACCAGTGTTTTCAGGCAGGGGTCGTGTTGACCCCTGCTTTCTTGCATCATGTCCCGTTCAATCGAGCGCACGGTCTTTCGATTCCACATCGACCATCTTGATGGCCAGCGCAGCAATGACCAGCATACTGGAGAGCATGATCAGTGCAGCGGTGAAGTGGGTGGTCATGACGGGTGCGATGATCGAAGGGGCCAGCAGTCCTCCGAGGCGAGCGATGGCACCTGCCATTCCCATACCGCTTGCGCGCAGGTTGGTTGGATAGACTTCCGGAGTGAACGCGTATAGAGCTCCCCAGGTGCCCAGCAGAGAAAAGCTCATCAGCAACGTGGAACCGACGACCAAGGCCGGATCCGTACCCAGGCTGTAGAGCAGGCAGCCGACGGCACTCAGCAACAGAAAGCCGATCAGCGTGGGTTTTCGTCCCCACTTCTCAACACCGTAGGCAGATAGACCAAAACCGGGGAGCTGAACGAGAGCCAGCATAATCAGGAAAACCTGACCTCGCATGAAGCCGAAGCCCTGGGCTGCGAGTTTGATGGGGAGGTAGACGAATACTCCATAGTAGGCCATCGAGATCAGCATCCATGCGACCAGGAGAGCGATGCTTCGACGAGAAAGGCCGCGTTCGAAAAGCGCCATGATGGATTTCTTTTCCATGTGCTGCGCGATCAGGCGGGGAACTGTCACGTCGTTGCCATTGGCCTTCGCCATGCGCTGAATGACCTTCTGGGCCTGATCCGATTTCCCTGTCCTGTTCAGGTACATCGGAGACTCGGGGACATAGAACCGAAGCACGACTCCGATAATGGCGGGAATGCCGGTCACAAAGAAGATGACTCGCCAGGCATCATCACCCCAGCTCAAGGCCAGGAGGGCAAGCACGGCCAGCGCGATCGTTCCCAGTGCCCAGAAAGACTCCAGCAGGACGAGCCACTGGCCACGCTGTTTCGCAGGAAGAAATTCAGCCATCATTGTGTAATCGACGGGCAAGGTTCCTCCTACTCCAATACCGGTAAGAAGGCGAAGAACGATCAGCCATGTCAGATCGGGTGCAAAGGCCGAGGCCACACCACAACAGGCATCGATGAGAATCGCCGTCATCAGAACAGGGCGGCGGCCGATACGATCGGCCAAGCGGCCGAAGAAGAAGGCACCCATCAGCATGCCGACAAAGAAATACGTGCCGGTTTTGAGTGCTTCCGGGATGCTGATGCCATAGGTAGTGGCAATCGATGGGGCACTGAATCCAATAGAAAGGACTTGCATCGCATCTGCCAACCATACCAGTCCAAATATGATGAACAGACGTTGCTGAAACCTTCCAACACCGGCCGTCTCGATGGCCTTCTCAATGGACATTTCACTGGACATCATTGGTCTCCTGTGGATGTTTCTTATAGTGATCACGCGGGGCGTGGGTGATGCCTGGGAATGCAGTCGGCTTTGGCTGCTAAACGACGGGACGTTCAACGCGTCGTGTGTCCCTGTTTTGAGCGGATCAGATCTATCTGGGCTGGTGAAACCTGCCAGGCAGGGGAAGTGGGTGAGAACCGGCTGCGTAGGTAGGAAAGCAGATCCTGAACTTGCGAGTTATCCAGCGCGTCGGCGAATCCGGGCATGTAGCCCAGATCTGCATGAGCAGGCTGCTTAATGCCGTGCAGAATCACCTGCAGGACGTTTGAAGGCTCGGCAGATTGCAGGCTGCTCGCCCATGAAAGATCGGGCTTGACACCAAATAGGGTCGGGCCCGCATTGGGGTCGTGGCAGCCAGCGCAGGCTGTACTGAAGATCCGCGCACCGATTACGTTTTGCAGAGCCGCCTCATCAGCAGAGCTCATGCCCTGTGTCGTTGGTGCGGCGTTTTGTTGCGTAGGGCTTGCTGAGGGCTGAGTGCCCCATTCTGTCTCCGAGGCGCCGGGCAGATCGAGCAGATAGGTGATCATCGCGCGCACGTCGCTTTCCGGGAGCTCGGCAAGTCCGGCCACGACAGGTGCCATCGGTCCAGCTGCGACACCATGCTGCGGAGAGTATCCTGTGCTCAGGTACTGGAACAGTTGCTCGGATGTCCACGGATTTGCGCGGCTGGTGAGATCGTGCAACGCAGGGGCTGTCCATCCGTCCACCATACCACCGCGCAGATGATGCGTCGCCGTCTTTTCTGCGCCCAGATGATTACGTGGGGTATGGCAAGCGCCGCAGTGCCCCAGTCCCTCCACCAGGTACGCGCCACGGTTCCAGGCAGCTGATTTACCGACCACGGGTTGAAAGGGGCGGTTGTCGTGGAACAGTAGGTTCCATGCCGCCACTGCGGGGCGAAAGTCAAATGGAAAGCGTAGCTGGCTGGGGGTTGCTGTTCGGTGGACTGGGGGCTGTGACATCAGGTAGCCGTACAGCGCCTGCATGTCTGCCTCGGAAAGTTTGGCAAAGTCTGTGTACGGGAACGCAGGATAGAGCTGTCGACCATCCTGATGGATGCCTTCGCGCATGGCGCGATTGAATGCTTCGAAGGACCAGCGACCGATTCCTGTTTCGGTATCAGGGGTGATGTTGGTGCTGTAGATTTTGCCGAAAGGCGTGTCGATTTCTCGGCCTCCGGAATTGGTCGGGCTGCCCGGTGCCGTGTGGCACACGGCGCAATCGCCTGCTGATGCAACAAGGCGTCCACGTTCCAGTGCTTGAGCGGAAAACAGCGAGATATCCGGGCCATCGGTAAGAGGAAGAGCGGGCTTGAGTGGCCAAGCCAACGTGGCCAGTCCCGCCAGCGCCGTTGTCCATGCTCCCATTGCGGCCAACGTCCGATACCGGGAAGAGCGGCGTACAGCCGTCGGAAGGCTTCTCTGAGCAAGATTGTGCTGGACTTCCGTACTGTCGAAGGGAAACCTGCGCAGACGAATACCGGTAGCTGCAAAAACAGCGTTGCCGATAGCTGCTGCGGCGGGGAGGCTGATGACGCCACTGATGTCAAGCTGCCCCTGTGTCAGGATCTGGGAGCTTTCTCCCGTGGTGCGCGGAGCGGACGGCAGTGTCCGCTGCGCCAGGTTTCCAAGAGTGGCATCTTCCCCCGGCCGGGTGTCCCAGGCGTCAAAAGCATCATGGCTCTCCAGCAGCCTTCGAGTTTCTGTCAGAAGTGCCGGGTTTTCGATAGAGATCTGAGCTGATGCGGCTTCGTGAAGTGAGTCACTGTCGTGGCCCGCGATGACCCGTGATACCTGGATGTTACCGGTCGCCGCGTCTATTGTGACATCGACGACCCAGGCGGACCAAGTCCATATGCGTGTATGCGTATCGGGTTCGGTTCGTTCCAGTTGAGCGATAGCGAAACCACGTCCATGCAGGCTGGTTTCCATGGAGTCTGCGTTGGTTGGAGGAAGGGGGTGGTGTTCTGCCTCTGTCCATACGCGTTTGGCCAGGGTGCGGGCGCGCTCGCTGCCGAGATGCCTGATGCGGTACTCCGCAGGGTTCTCCCGGGCCGCGTGAGCCAGATCGTGCCAGTGGCATTCCTGAGCAAAGGTAGCGGCTGCGTGAAGCTCGTACTCCTCTGCGTCATTGAAGGTGTTTCCGGAGATGATCTGGACATTGGTGCAAGCTGAAAGAGGAGAGCCAGATGCGTCGGGGGTTATCAGGCGTCGAGCCTGGCTGGGGCGAATCAGCCATTGGCTGGGGCTGCGCCATTGCTGCCTGGCGACATCATCTGAGTCGGGCGGGGCTGGGGTCAGCGATAGTTCTCCTGCGGGAGCAGAGCGCAGGTCGACGCAGACCGGGCGCTTCACGCTACTGGAAAGCAGAGCGGCATCTGCCGCAGCATCCAGAAGTGACAGCAGCGCAGGATGGGGTGAAGTTGCTTCTGTTTGTGCGATCAGGGTGACGGCTTCCGGTGAGATCTCCAGCAGACATGCGAGGTCTCGACGAATTGTGTGGAGCTGTTCGTTGGCGGCGGGCAGCCAAACCGTGAGCTGCTCATCGGAAGACCATGCAATCACGGATTCGCGCTGAAAATTTCTGGCGGGATAGGACCAGATGAAGCGACCGTTTTCCCCCGAGGGTGAGGCATTCGTTTGCCGGTTGAGGTGTTTCTGTCCCACAGGGGTCCAGACTGCTTCAACGCTTGCGGCTGCCTGCATGGCATGCACACGGGAGGCGGCTATGATGCCGAGGAAGTCGTTTCTCTGGCAAACAGCCACCACTCCCGGAAGCTTTCTGCAGTCCTGAAGATTGCTGTGTTGAAGTGTCCATTCGACTGGAGATGCATTTCTCCAGTTGGCTGGCGGGCGCAACGATACTCCAAAGCAAAAATTTTCGGGGGGCGCTGTGCAGGAATGGCCCGTGATGGGCTTGAGTGCGTCATGGGCGGGCATGGGAAGCCTCGTCTTCGGACGAACGGTGCAGGCGCGCTGCGCAATGAGCGGCAGCCAGGATCTCGATGTGTGTGCCGCAGCGACAGAGGTTGTGGCTCAACTCCTTCCGGATTTCTTTATCGTCTGGATCGGGGTTTCGTCGAAGCAACGCCTCGACAGTCATGATCATTCCGTTCAGACAGTATCCACATTGGGCTGCTTGGCATTCAATAAACGCACGCTGGGTTGGGCCTGGCTTTCCTGAGTGGCACAACCCTTCCAAGGTCGTTATGGAATGGCCAACAGCCCCCGCAACCGGGACGATACAGGCTCGTGCGGCAACACCGTCAATCAGTACCGTACAGGAACCACATTCACCCAAACCGCAGCCGAACTTGGGGCCATTCAAGGCCAGATCGTTGCGCAGGACAGTCAGAAGCGGCACGTCGTCCGAAACATTGAGCGTGTGCCGCCGACCGTTCACGGTCAGCGTGACTGTGCTGGGATCGCCGGTTGTGCCGCCGTCTTGCATGACTGCCTCCTGCTGGGTTGAGTGCGTGAGGAAAATCCCGGTCAGGCTCTGGTTGTCGGGGAGAGCAGAGGGACCGTGAAAACGTCGTAGCCAAAACACCAGGAGGGGTCTTCATTGGTGCGGAACCAGGTGTTGTCGTGCGAGATACGCTGGACTTTGCTGGCCCGTTCGGTGCGATTGGCTTCGTACAACGCAAATGCCTGCTCGAAGTTGTGTGCGCCTACTTCCTTGAAGCAGCGTGCAAGCATCGCTCCATCCTCGATCGCCATCGCAGCGCCTTGGGCCATATGAGGCTTCATCGGATGGCAAGCATCACCCAGCAGCACGAGACGGCCCCGGCTCCACAGTGGGAGCGGGTCACGTTCCAGCAAAGACCACTTGGTAACTTCCTGGGTTGCGTCGATCATGGCCTGAATAGTGGGATGCCACCCACGAAAGGTCTCTCGCATTTCTTCCCGGCTGCTGGGCAACCAACGGTCGTTCAGGTCCCAGTGTTCGACAGGGACGCCGGTGACGTAGTAGAGCTCGTCAGCCTTGGCGGTGACGAAGTAGGTCATCAGATGGGCTTCATCGCTCCACCATTTGCAGCAGGCGTCGAAGGGAAGCATACCGGCTTTGACTGCGGGAGTCGGGAACACTGCACGATGGGCAAGGTATCCAGCGTACTTCGGGGGCTCGGGGCCCAGCAGCTTTTCGCGGATACGGGAGTGCACGCCATCAGCTCCTATGACCAGATCGGCCTCGGCTTGGCTTCCATCCGAAAAGTGCATCACGACCCGGTCTCCAAGGTCTTCGACATCTGTCAGCAACTTGCCGTAACTGATTGCGCTGTCGGGAAGCGCCTGAATCAACAGGGCATGAAAGTCCCCCCGGTGTACTGTCAGGTACGAGGCGCCGTACTCCTTGACGGCATAGTCGCCCAATGGAATCTGGGCGAGGAGGTCGCCTGTCTGCCAGTGTCTGCTGTACCAGTAGTCCGGATGTGAGCCTTGGGCATTCATGGCGTCTTCGATACCGATTCGGCGAAGAATCTTCATGACATTCGGACCGACATGAATACCTGCACCCAGTCGGGAAAACTGCGGTGACTGTTCGTACACATGGACATCATGACCATCCTTGAGCAGCAGCGATGCAGTAGCGGCTCCGCCGAGGCCGGCGCCGATGATGGCAATGCGGGGAGATGAGTTCATGGTTGCTTCCTTCTGGCACGAGAAGCCGAACGGGCAGAGCGTTTCAGCCTGTATTCGGATTCTTGTGTGGCTGATAATTGTAGTGATGACACTTTAACTAGACACTTGGTTGCAAGAAAGTCGGTGATAACCCTGATCCGCTTTCATGACTGAGTTTTACAAAATTTTCTTGATAACCTCCCAGTTACATGAAAGATTTTTCTAATTATTTCATACGGGTTTCCCCTGTCATGAGGGTTGTGATGCATTGTCATCTTCAGTTTGTACTGGCAAAATTTAAGTGATCACACTTTAAAAGAGAGGAGGCTGTCATGATCAGAACCTATCGGATCGGTCAGATCGTTCCCAGTTCGAATACCACCATGGAGACCGAAATTCCTGCCATGCTGCAGGCGCACTCGATGATTCGACCCTGTGATCGTTTCACTTTTCATTCCAGCCGAATGCGCATGAAGCACGTCAAGAAGGAGGAGCTGGCGGCGATGGACGCGGAGAGCGATCGTTGCGCGCTGGAATTGAGCGATGCCCGCGTCGACGTGCTTGGCTACGCATGTCTGGTGGCCATCATGGCGATGGGGCTTGGCTATCACCGTATCTCTCAGAAGCGTTTGAGCGAGCACACGCTGCAGAACGGAGCCGGAGCGCCAGTGATCACCAGCGCAGGGGCGCTGGTAGACGCATTGAAGGTGATGAAGGCTCGCAAGATTGCGTTGGTTGCTCCCTACATGATCCCGTTGACTCAGTTGGTCATGGATTACATCAGGGAGGAGGGGTTTGAGATCGTTGATTGGCGTGCACTGGAGATTGCGGATAACCTCGAAGTAGGTCGCCATGATCCCGCCAAGTTGCCTCAGATCGTTGCCGACATGGACTATCAACAGGCCGATGTGATTGTGCTGTCAGCATGTGTGCAGATGCCATCGTTGCCGGCTGTGGCACAGGTGGAGGCGCAGACCGGAAAACCTGTCGTGACCGCTGCGATTGCCACCACCTATGCGATGCTTGAGGCGTTGGGGCTGGATCCGGTCGTACCGGGAGCAGGTGCGCTGCTTTCGGGGGCATATGGGAACCGGGCGGGGAGAGCAGCGTGATGCAGGGATCGTCCACTTTTCTGTACGGCGCGCATGTGCATGCCAATGGAATCAGGCAGCATTATCTGCGTTATGGCGGCATTGGGGGTCAGCGTGCAGCACGTGATGCAGTCATCATCATTCCAGGTATCACCAGTCCTGCCGTTACCTGGGGATTCGTGGCAGAGCGCTTCGGTAGGCATTTCGATACCTATGTGCTGGATGTCCGAGGGCGAGGGCTGTCGTCGTCCGGGCCTGGGCTGGACTACGGGTTGAATGCTCAGGCGGACGATGTGAATGCACTGGCAGAGGCGCTCGGACTTCGACGTTTCAGCTTGGTAGGCCATTCGATGGGGGGAAGGATCGCTGTGCGTGCTGCGCGGAAGGCGCCTGCTGGTATCGCACGAGTAGTCGCGGTCGACCCCCCCGTTTCCGGCCCCGGGCGGCGTGCGTATCCTGCGCGTTTGAGCTGGTATGTCGATTCGATCAGGCAGGCGGCTAGGGGAATGACGGCCGATGATATGAAGGCTTTCTGCCCGACTTGGACGTTGGAGCAGTTGCAGTTGCGTGCGCAGTGGTTGCACACGTGTTTTGAGCCCGCCATTGTGCAGAGCTTCGAGGATTTTGGCCGAGATGACATTCACGCCGACCTTCCGGAGATTCAATGTCCGATGTTGCTTATGACGGCAGAACGTGGCGATGTTGTCCGGGATGAGGATGTGGAGGAGTGGTTGCGATTGGCCCCTCGTACTCAGCATGTGCGCGTGGCGAACGCCGGTCACATGATCCCTTGGGACAACGAGGAGGGGTTCTACATCGCATTCAGTGACTTTCTTGGTCATCTGTTGGACTGATCGACGCTGGGCGATCCGTCTATTCGATCCATTTGTCCCGATCATGGGGGTAATCATGTCTGTCAGCGATACTGATCTCATTCATGCCTGGAAACAGGTCCTGAAGCTCTCCAGAATTGAATCGCATCACGTGGTCACGGTCTTGACCAGCGCGGATACGCATCCACAGACCTTGCGTTGTGCCGTTGCCGCGGTGAGCAGCCTGGGGGCCCGGGTCAATCGCTTGGATCTTCTGCCTGTCAATGCAGAGAAGTCCATCAGCCGGGATGCGTTGGCTTATTTGGGAAGCACACCTCTGACGGGAAATACGGCGGCTATCGAGGCGCTCAAGGCTAGCGATCTGGTACTTGATCTGATGACTCTGCTGTTCTCACCGGAACAGCACGAGATCCTCAAGACGGGTACTCGCATTCTGTTGGCTGTCGAGCCTCCTGAAGTGCTTTGCCGGCTCGTACCGACGCTGCAGGATCGGGAACGGGTGATCTCGGCTTCGCGCTTGATCGAAAGTGCGCGGGAAATGCACATCACGTCGGCTGCAGGAACGGATCTACGCTGCAGACTGGGTGAGTTTCCCGCAATCTGCGAGTATGGTTTTGTGGATGAGCCGGGACGCTGGGATCATTGGCCCAGTGGATTTGTGTTGACTTGGCCGAACGAGGGGCAAAGTAACGGCACGGTGGTGCTGGACAGGGGAGATATTCTTCTACCGTTGAAAGAGTACGTGACCGAGCCTATTCGCCTCACGATACAAGGGGGCTATGCGACTGCCATCGAGGGGGGGCTGCAGGCCGATATCCTGCGTGATTACATGGCATCGTACAACGACCCCGAAGCTTACGCGGTTTCTCACATCGGATGGGGGTTGCAGCCGCGTGCATCGTGGTCAATGTTGGCGCATTATGACAAGGAAGCGCATATTGGCATGGACGCCCGGGCATTCGAGGGCAACTTCCTGTGGTCGCTCGGGCCGAACAACGAGGCAGGAGGCAGTCGAACGACCGCTTGCCATATCGATATTCCGATGCGTCATTGCACTGTCTGCTTGGATGGGAGCGCGGTCGTCTCTGATGGTGTCGTACAGGATGAGGCTGGTTTGGCCTTTGCCACTCACCGGCAGGAGGTGCTGAGATGAAATCCGTGCAGCGAGTTCCGAAAGCAGGTGTACAGGGTGATATCTCGGCCTACGAGCGGCAGGGCTTTGGTACGCCATTGCCGCTGAAGCCTCCCTTTGGTCTTCTGATCATCGATTTCGTGAACGGCTTTGCCGATCCGGCTGTCTTTGGAGGTGGAAACATTCCCGAGGCCATCGAAAGAACCCGGTCTCTGCTTGCTCATGCTCGAAGCCGTTCCTGGCCAGTGGCGCATAGCCGAATCGTGTTCTCGGATGACGATGCAGACGCCAATATTTTCTGCATCAAGGTTCCTGGCATGTTGACCCTCAAGGAGGACAGTCCGCACAGTGCGATTGTTTCTGAGCTGGCGCCCGTGTCAGGAGAGTACGTGGTCAGAAAAAGCACGCCTTCGGCTTTTTTTGGAACGCTGTTGGCGCCATGGTTGGCTCAGCGTGGTGTGCAGACCTTGCTTGTGGCCGGGTGTGTGACCAGCGGTTGTGTGAGAGCCAGCGTTGTGGACGCCATGCAGGCTGGTTTGCGGCCTCTGGTGGTGCAGGATTGTGTGGGAGATCGTGCCTTGGGGCCACATGATGCGTCATTGTTCGACATGGCTCAGAAGTACGCCGCGGTGATGCCTTTGGAGCAGGCATTGTCAGAAACGGGGGCGCTGGAGCCCTGAGGGGGGAAGCCATGTCATTGTCCGAACCTCGCAAGCTGCATCTGGGGCTGTTCGATCAGACTGACATCTTGTTGGTGGTGCGCCCTGCCGCAGCGCCACCGATCCCTTTCCCCGGGCAGCCAGGTGTTCCATCGGACTATGTGCAGCCGACGCCCGAGGTGTTCATTGCTGTTCTGGCCCGGCAGTTGCCTGAACAAGGGGCTATCTGCAAGGTGCTGGCATTCAATGGTCATGTGGATCTGGGAACGGGGATTCAGACGGCTTTGACCCAAATCGTCGCTGAGGAGCTGGACGTTCCGATGAACTGGGTTGAGATGGTTTTGGGCCATACGTCGGCTACTCCCAACCAGGGGCCCACCATTGCCAGCAACTCGATTCAGCTGTCGGCTATACCTTTGCGCAAGGCTGCGGCACAGGCTCGTTCACGATTGATGGCGCTGGCTTCCGAGCATCTGGGGGTTCCCGAGTCCGCCTTGGGTGTTGAGGCAGGAAAGGTTCGCTTGCGCGCGTCAGCCGAGACGGTGTGGGTCGATTATGGCAGCCTGTTGCTGGGAAGGCATGAGGTGCTGCACCTGTCGGAAGATGTGCAGCTGAAGCCATCTTCCGCGTATCGATTGGTAGGACAGTCGAGTCAACGGGTCGATATTCCCGCAAAGGCTGTTGGCGACTTGAGGTTCGTTCATGATGTACGCGTGCCCGGTATGCGTCATGGTCGGGTGATACGCCCCCCTTATCCCGGCCGGGACGCGGGGAACTTTGTGGGTCAGTCGCTGATCAGGGTGAATGTCGAGTCCGTCGCGCATCTGCCCGGCAATGTGGATGTCGTTGTTCGAGGTGATTTCGTTGGGGTGGTTGCCGATCGAGAAGAACAGGCTGTATCAGCGATGCGTGCGCTGGAGGTGATGTGGAAGCCGATTCCTCCAGCGCCTGATCTGAGCGATCTTGCTCAGGCGTTGCGTCGCCAACCGGCGCAGGAGCGTGTACTGATAGAGCAGGGTGATGTTCCCGGTGCGCTTTCCTCTGCTCCCGTGGTCTTGCGCAACAGCTACGTATGGCCCTATCAGTTGCACGCCTCGATTGGTCCTTCGTGTGCTGTGGCAAGTTTCGGGCCAGAGGGGCTGACAGTCTGGTCTGGCACGCAGAATCCTCATATGCTGCGCGCCGATCTGAATCGCCTGTTTTCCATCGGTGAGGACTGCATCGATATTGTCCGACTTGAAGCGTCAGGCTGTTACGGACGTAATTGCGCCGACGACGTTTGTGCAGACGCTGCTCTCTTGTCGCAGGCAGTGGGCGCGCCGGTGAGAGTGCAGTTGACACGTGAGCAGGAGCATCAGTGGGAACCCAAAGGTACGGCTCAGCTGATGGAGGTGACGGCAGCGCTGGATGAGCAGGGCGCGCTGTTGGCCTATGACTTCGAAGTCAGTTATCCATCCAATGACGCACCGCTGCTGGCGCAGTTGCTGACAGGGGCAATAGCTGCCGAGCCTAGAACGCTGCAGATGGGAGATCGCACGGCCGTACCTCCCTATCGGTATCCGCATCTTCATGTCATATCCCGAGATATGCCTCCACTGGTGAGAGCTTCGTGGTTACGTGGTGTCTCTGCGCTGCCCAATTCTTTCGCACATGACAGCATGGTCGATGAGTTGGCAGCGACTGTCGGGGCGGATCCACTGGCGTTCCGGTTGCGTCATCTGGATGACGGGCGGGCACGTGACGTATTGGCTGCGACGGCCAGGAAGGCTGGTTGGGATACAGGCGCGACAGGCAGCCGAGGACAGGCCGATGATGGGGGATGGTTGCATGGCCGTGGCCTTTCCTATGCACGGTATGTGCACAGTCGCTTTCCTGGGGCAGGTGGCGCCTGGGCTGCCTGGGTTGTCGATCTGAGTGTCCATGCGCGCACGGGGCGTATCGTCTGCAAGCGGATCGTGGTGGGGCAGGATACCGGCCTCGTTGTCAATCCGGCGGGAGTCAGACACCAGATTCAGGGCAATATCATCCAGATTCTGAGCCGAACCCTGTACGAGAAAGTCTCTTTTGATGCCTCGGGGGTCACGTCACGAGAATGGGGCAGCTACCCCATCATCGGTTTTCAGGAAATACCGCAGATTGAGGTCCTGCTGATTCCCCGTCCGGACGATCCGCCGATGGGGGCAGGTGAGTCTGCGTCGGTGTCTGGACCTGCCGCCATTGCCAACGCTCTGTTCGATGCAACTGGCGTTCGCTTCAGGCAGGCGCCATTTACGCCCGATCGTGTGCGGGCCGCCTTGCAGCGCTGAGTTGGTGCTGGCATTCGAGCGTGGGACGGATGGCCGGGCTGGCACTGTGCCGCTGGCTCTTTCTTCCGCTCGGTTGTCCCAGTTTGTCCCTGGGCTTCGCTTGCCTTGATGCTGCCGCAGTCATTAGCATCGCTTTGGGATGCGCTGCAGCAGTCCTGGTGCGGGGCGTGTCCCGTTTGCGGGCCGCCGCCGGATGGGCAGCGGCGTGATTCGAGCGTCCGGACGGTCCTGAGCCCGGCCGGGCGCGGGCAGACAACAAGAACAGGTTGGCGTCATGGACATCATCACTGCAAGCATTTCCGCGTTCATGCTGCGCGAGCAGCCGTTTTCCCGATTCGGGTTTCCGCGTTGGCAGTCGGCTGCCGCCATCACGACGTTGGGGGTGCTGACGGGGCTGGACCCCAGCCTGAGCACGCCCCCGCCCGAGATGCCCGATGCGCCCGTGATGCCATTGTGGATGGCGCTGGGTTTTGCCGTCCCGCTGATCTGGGTCTGCTTTCTGATCGGTCTTTTTTTCATGCGCTATTGGCTGCGCCGGGACGGACGCTGGGATGGCCGGGGCGATCTGTTCAACCTGCTGGCGGCGGCCTGGTTTCTGCCCAGTCTGCTGTCCAGCGTGATGACCGTGTTCGGCATACCGATGGTGTTCGCGATGCCCTTGTGGATCTTCTCGTTCTGGGTGCTGGGGCATGCGCTGAATGCAGCCATTCCCCGCGTGTCCCTGGGCTACGGGATCGGCGGTCTGCTGATCAGTTCGCTGCTGATGCTGCTCGTCATCATCGTCGCCTCGGTCGCGCTGGGGCTGCTGCTCGTGGTGCTGGGTGTGGTTCCGCTGCCGGAGGCAGCGCCAGCGGGTGTGACGATGTAGTGTGTGCATGAAAAGGGGCAGTGTCCGGCACCCGGGATGCGGGCCGGACACTGCCCCCGGAACTTCCCGCAGGCGCCAGTACGGCGACTGCGGGCAGAATTGAGCGAGAGATGAGTGCCAGAAGCTCCCGCGCGTCGATAAGGCGGGATGGAAAGCCTCAAGCCTTGATGACTTCCTGCTCGTGCTTGGACAGGATCAGGTAGCCGACGGCGGAGAACACCGACAGTGCGGCGATCACCACATAGGACCAGAACCAGCCGAAGTTGTCGGCCATGATCGGCATCACCCAGTTGGCACCCATGTTGCCGATCAGGTAGGCGGTGACACCGACGAAGCCGATGGCGGTGCCGGCCACGTTCAGGGGCACGAAGTTGATGGTCAGAATGTTGACGATGAGCTGCGGGCCGTAGATCAGTGCGCCCATGATGCCGCAGATCACCAGCATCATCGCGTAGTTCGGCGCGCCGGAGGCGGTGATTTCCTCATAGGCAAAGACCACGCCCGCCATGATGAACAGGCCGATGGCACCCATCTTCGCCATCTGGTTCGGGTACTTGGCGGCCAGCCAGGCAAAGACCAGCGAGCCGGGAATCGCCACCCATTCCAGCACCGAAATCGCCATCTGCGCGTGTGCATCTTCCATCTTGGCGACTTCGTGCAGATAGATCGGCATCCAGTCCTCGACGCCGAAGCGGATGAAGTAGAGCGCCACGTTCACCGCCGCCACCAGCAGCAGCGCTGGG
>JBHADS010000590.1:0-2885 GCA_041855185.1 Lautropia sp.
GTGCCCGGCTCACTGCAATGGCGTCTGCTGCAGAACAGCACGGTCCTGGCGTCCGGCACCATTCAACAGAGCACAGCGAACTATGCGCCGCTGACGATGCACACCGGGCTGCGCGTGGTGAATCTGACCTGGTATCACCAGACACTCCCCCGAAACATCCTGCTGAACGCCGGCCAGAACTACTACCTCGAGTTCCGGCCTGTCGGCAGCAGCCAGTGGCGTGTTGCGCCGCATCGCAACGGCTCGTACTTCAACTTCAAATGGCCGGCCGCCTTCACCGAGTCCAACGCGCAGCACCTGCTCAACGGTGGCTGGGTCAACACCCATTTCTGGAACTATAACTATGCGTACTCATCCGGCGGCTACAACTGGCCGGTGGTATTGCATATCGCCCCCTGACCCAGCCAACTGAATGCGACATCCGTCCGCGCCGCAGGGTGCGGACGGGTTCTCGCACTCGCAGAAGCGGAGCAGACACCCTGAGCGCCACGCGTGGGCTCACCGATGGCTGCCCCTGCTTCACGTACAATCGGGCCATTGTCGTCCAGCCCGTTCCCATGTCGAGCCGCATCCGTCAGCGCCTGGCAGAAATTCTGCCCAAGAATCGCATTGCCCGCAGTGTCATCGCCCTGACCAGTGGGACCGCGATGGCCCAGCTCATCGGGATCGGTGTCATGCCGGTCGTCACAAGGCTCTATTCGCCCGCCGACATCGGCATCATCTCACTCTTTCTGTCCTTTTCCTCCTTCTGGGCAGCAGCCCTGTCGCTGCGCTACTCCTATGCGCTGCTGATCGCGGAAAGCGACGAAGAGTCGCATGCCGTTCATCGGCTCTCGATTCTGGTGACAGTGCTGATGGCGCTGCTCGGTCTGCCCGTGCTCTGGGCCTTGCAGCGTTTCGACATCTTCGGATTCGGCCTGTTGCCGGATGCAGCCCTCATCATCTCCGTCCCGGTATTCATCGGGCAGGGAATGTTTCTGGTCTACCGTTCCTGGGCGCTGCGTGCGGGCATGGTTCCGGCCATTGCCAAGGCTTCCGTCATACGCTCGGCCGCCAATGCGGTCACCCGTGTCGGCTGCGGTCTTCTGGGAGGCGGTGTCAGCGGCCTGTTTGCCGCCGAATTTGCCGGCGCCTGCACCTCGATGCTCGGACTGGCGCGCGCCACGCATCGGCATTTCGCTGCCAGCAGACCCATGACGATGGCGGCGGAGCGCCTGCACCGCGTCGCACGGAAGTACGCCAAGTTTCCGCTGCTGGAAACACCTTCGGCCTGGATCGACGCCCTCTCCCTCGCGCTGCCGCTGCCAATGATCGTGGTACTGTTCGGCCCCGAGGAAGCTGGCTGGTTCGGTCTGGCCCGGCTCATCGTCAGTGCCCCCAATTCCCAGATCGGCGCAGCAGTCGCCGATGTATTCCAGATGGAACTGGCGAAGGCCATTCTGGACAAGGACGCGCAGCGGGCACGCAGCGTGTTCTACCAATTCCTTCGGAAAATGGCCTTGCTGGGCCTGGCACCGCTGCTCGGTGTCATCCTTATCTGCCCCTGGGCCATGCCGATGGTGTTCGGCGAACACTGGCTGCCCGCCGGCTATGCAGCAGCGGCCATCGCGCCGTGGCTATACGCCGCACTGATCGTCAGCCCCCTGAGTCGCCTGCTATCCGTACTGCAGATCCAGGAATTCAAGTTGCTGTACGACCTTTCCGCCATTTCACTGTTGGTCGCCACCTTCTTCGTTGCGCAGTGGCTGGCGCTGTCTTTCCTTCAGTTTCTTCTGTTGGTCTCCGCAGCCAACATTCTCGGCTACATCATTTACGCAGCCATGCTGGTCTGGGTGATGGAGCGAAAACTTCAGCATTGACGCAGACCGACGCGCCCCCCCGGCGGGAAGCGGTCGCAACATTCGATCATAGGATGAGTTGAATATGTGTGGAATTGCAGGAGGATGGTGGCTCGACACCGAAGCGGCCAACGCCGCCCTCCCGAAAGCGCTTGCCAGACTGAAGCACCGCGGCCCCAATGATGAAGGCTTCGAGCTGTACCCCTTCACGCCTGCCGTCGTGGGTCTGGGTCATACCCGCCTGTCGATCATCGACCTGAGTTCCGCCGGGCACCAACCCATGCACTCGCGGGACAAGCGCTGGAGCATCGTATTCAACGGCGAAATCTACAACTACCGTGAGCTGCGCGACGAGCTGCGCAGCCTCGGCCACGTGTTCGTCTCGGATTCGGACACCGAGGTGCTGCTGGCTGCCTGGACACAATGGCAGGACAAATGCCTGCCTCGTCTTGCCGGCATGTTTGCCTTTGTCGTGCTCGACCGGCAGCAGGCCAGCCTGACCTGTGCACGCGACCCGTTTGGCATCAAACCATTTTTCTACACGGCGCCCAAGGAAGGCTTCCGCTTCGCTTCCGAGGCGCCCGCCCTGCTCGACCTGCTTCCGGGACGACCCGAACTGAACTGGCAGACGGCCTACGACTATCTGGTTCACGGTGACTACGATGCATCCGCGAACACCTTCTTTGCCGGCGTCTACCATCTGCCGCCCGGCAATCTGCTGACTGTCGATCTACGCACCGGTCAGCCTTCTGCGCCGCGGCGCTGGTGGGAGCCGGAAATCACCGAGAAGCCGGGATGGCGTTTCGATGATGCCGTCGAGCAGGTACGCGAACAGTTTCTGCAGAATATCCGTCTGCATCTGCGCAGCGACGTACCGTTGGGCGCCGCCCTGTCCGGAGGCATCGATTCCTCTGCCGTGGTGTCGGCCATGCGTCACGTCGAACCCGACCTGCCCATCCACACCTTCAGCTTCATCGCTGCGGGCAGCGATGTCAGCGAGGAGCACTGGGTCGACCGCATCAATGCCCATGTCGGCGCCAAGGCACA
>JBHADS010000591.1:0-5262 GCA_041855185.1 Lautropia sp.
ACGACAAGGATCTGCAGCAGGTCACGATCCGGGACGCCAGCGAATCGATTCAGGCGACACCGGCGGCGGTGCTCTTCGGTGTTCGTGATCTGAAGGACAGTTTCACGCTGAGCGAGCTGGGCAGCCGGGGGGGCGTGGCCTGGGTCGAGGCGGTGCCGAAGAAGGCCGACAGCGGTTTCGACCAGATTCGGGTCGGGCTGCGCGACGGCGTGCCGGTCGTGATGGAGGTGGTCGATGCCTTCGGCCAGATCAACCGCTTCGAGTTTGCGGATCTGAAGCGCGACGTGAAGCTGCCGGCCGGATACTTCCAGTTCACCCCGCCCAAAGGGGTGGATGTGCTGGAGTGAGGGGAGCCGGGGGCGTCAATGGGCGGGGGCTTGTGAAGCCTCCCTGTCTCGCCGCTGCCGGCTCTGTTGCCAGACGGCCCCCAGATAGATCGCCACACCGGCCCAGACCCAGCCGTAGCCGATCAGGCGCGGCAGGCTGAACTGCTCGCCAAAGACCAGCAGACCCAGGATCAGCTGCAGGGTCGGCGAGCCGTATTGCAGCATCCCGAGCAGCGACAGCGGGATGCGACGGGCGCCGCCGGCGAACAGCAGCAGCGGGATGGTGGTGGCCGCCCCCGAGCCGAGCAGCACCGCCATCTGCAGCGTCGACAGTTCGCCGAACACCAGGCTGCCCTGCTGGTGGCACCAGAACAGATAAGCGGCTGCCAACGGGGCCAGCAGCAGGGTTTCCAGCGCCATCGCCGGCATTGCGTCGAGGGGCGCCAGCTTGCGCACGGCGCCATAGAGGCTGAAGCTGATGGCCAGCAGCACCGCCACCCAGGGCACGTGGCCGGCCGGCACCGCCAGCCAGAGGATGCCGATGCCGGCGAGCAGCACGGCCAGCCACTGCTGGCGGCTGAGCCGTTCGCCGAAGAACAGGCGCCCCAGCAGCACGTTGGCCAGCGGGCTGACGAAATAGCCGAGGCTGGCATCCAGCACATGGCTGTTGACGATGGCCCACAGATAGACAAGCCAGTTCATCCCGATCAGCAGGGCCGACAGCATGAACATGCCGAGCAGCCGCGGCCGGCGCAGCGCCCGCAGAAAGCGGTCGCCCTGGCGCACGAGCACCAGCAGCAGCACCGAGAACAGTGCCGACCAGAGCACCCGTTGCGCCAGCAGTTGCTCGGCGCCGATCGCCGCATGGTTCAGCGGATACCAGTAAAGCGGAAACAGCCCCCAGATGCCATAGCAGCCCAGAGCCATCCAGATGCCTTTCCGATATTCGCTCCGTGAATCGATCATGCGGGGTATCTGCGCTCCAGAGTGATGCGAGGTGGCCGGGGTGGGGCCGGGCTGGCATTCTGACACAGCAGGCGAGGTCTTTCACGGCGCCGGGGGCGGATTGGCTATGCGGGCTGAGGGTGCTGTATATTTGCTCAGATGCGAGGGAGGGAGGCGTGATGGCAGATTTGTTCGATGACCCGCCGGCCGGCCAGGAAGGATCTGCCGGCCCGGACGGGGAAGCGGCCGGAGACGAGGCCGGTGGGCAGCGTCCCGCCGGAGGGAAGGGCAGCAAGGCGACGGGCGGGGCGGCCGCGCTCTCATCCGATGAGGCGGATGCTGGTGCTGCGCAGACCGCCAAGGCCAGCGCCAAGGGCATTCCACTGGCCGAGCTGCTGCGGCCACGCCATCTCGACGAGGTGATCGGCCAGACCCATCTGCTGGGGCCCGACCGGCCGCTGCGGCTGGCGTTCGAGTCGGGCAAGCCGCATTCGATGATCCTGTGGGGGCCGCCGGGGGTGGGCAAGACCACGCTGGCACGGCTCACGGCCACGGCCTTCGGGCACGCCTTCATCGCCCTGTCGGCGGTGTTTTCGGGGGTGAAGGACATCCGGGCGGCGATGGAGGAGGCCGAGCGCAATCTGCAGGCCGGCCGTCACACCATCCTGTTCATCGACGAGATCCACCGCTTCAACAAGTCGCAGCAGGACGCCTTGCTGCCCTATGCCGAATCGGGGCTGATCACGCTGATCGGCGCCACCACCGAGAACCCCTCCTTCGAGGTGAACTCGGCGCTGCTGTCGCGCGCTCAGGTCTATGTGCTGCAGTCGCTGTCCGAGGACGAGCTGAAGCAGCTGGTGGCCAAGGCCCGCGAACGGGTGCTGGGGGCGCTGGATTTCGACGAGGGCGCCATCGACACCCTGGTCGGCTATGCCGACGGTGACGCCCGCCGGATGCTGAATCTGCTGGAGCAGACCGCCACCGCTGCCCAGGCTGCCGGTGTCAGCCGGATCGACAACCCCTTCATCGAGCAGGCGCTGACCCTCAATGCGCGCCGCTTCGACAAGGGGGGCGACAACTTCTACGACCAGATCTCGGCGCTGCACAAATCGGTGCGCGGCTCGCACCCCGATGCCGCGCTCTACTGGCTGACGCGGATGCTGGACGGTGGCGCCGATCCCAAGTATCTGGCACGGCGCATCGTGCGGATGGCCTGGGAGGACATCGGGTTGGCCGATCCGCGTGCGATGCAGATCGCCAACGACGCGGCCGACACCTACGACCGGCTCGGCTCGCCCGAAGGTGAACTGGCGCTGGCGCAGGCCGTTCTCTATCTGGCGATGGCCGCCAAGAGCAATGCCGGCTACATGGCCTACAACCAGGCCAAGGCTTTCGTGAAGAAGGACAAATCGCGCGAGGTGCCGATCCACCTGCGCAACGCGCCCACCAAGCTGATGAAATCGCTGGGCCACGGCCATGCCTACCGCTACGCCCACGACGAGCCCAACGCCTATGCCGCCGGCGAGACCTATCTGCCCGAGGGCATGAAGGAGCCGGGCTGGTATCGGCCCGTGCCGCGGGGGCTGGAGATCAAGATCGGCGAGAAGCTGGCGCAGTTGCAGGCATGGGATGCGCAGGCGCGCCGCAAGTAGGGGGCATCAGTCGGGCACGGACGCCGGGCGGGGCTGATCGGCTTCATCCCGGGCGCCTCGTCCATCGGACGCCCAGCCGGGTGCGGTGCCCCGGTCACGCGCCCATAAAGGGGCTGGGTGCTCAGCCGCGCCGCGTCCGGTTCTCGGTCACGAAAGTCTCCACATCCTCGGCCAGCAGGATCGCCAGCGGGCGGGTGCCGGGGAAGGCGGCCATGATGATGGCGAGCATCGAGGTGAGGGGGATGGCGAGGATGGCACCGGCCACACCCCAGAGGCTGTACCACAGCGACAGCGCCACCAGCACCACGAAGGGCGAGAGGTTCACCTGCCGGCCGATCACCTTGGGTTCGAGCACGCTGCCGACATAGAACTGGGCCGCGCTGAGCAATCCGCCCACCAGCAGCGTGGTCTGCAGTGACCCGAACTGGGCCAGTGTCAGCAGCACCGGAAAGCTGATGCCGATGAAGGCGCCCACATAGGGGATGTAGTTGAGCAGGGCCAGGATCAGCGCCCAGAACAGCGCGAAATCCACGCCGAAGAGCCACATCACCAGCCAGGTCATCAGCCCCAGCAGCACATTGATCAGCGTCTTGAAGGCCAGATAGTTGCCGATCTGCTGGTTGATGTCGCGGATCAGCTCCTGAGTCTGGCTGGCGCTTTCACCGGGCATCGCCACCGACAGCTTGCGCGAGAAGCTGTTGCGCTCGCTGAGCAGAAACACCATGTAGACGGCCACCAGCACCACCACCCCGAAGCCCGAGCCGAGCGAGCCGAGGGTGCTGGTCAGCAGCGCCTGCACATTGATCTGCTCGATCGTCATGCTCTGGATGGTCTGCCAGTTGGGCAGCTGATCCAGATCGAGCCAGTCGGCGGCCTGCGCCAGCAGGTGTTCGAGGTTGGCTTGATAGCGGGGAACGGCGGCGATCACCTGTTCGGCGGTGGAGACGACGATGCCGCCGAGGATGAAGGCGATGACGACGAAACCGCTCATCACCAGCAGCCGCCGCGTCCATTCCGGCAGCCGTCCGATCAGGGGCAGGCGGCCCAGCCCTTCGGCCGCGCGCACCAGCACGTAGACGGCGATCAGCGAGGTCAGGATCGGGATCAGCACGCTCTGGCCGATCTTCAGCAACCAGCCGGTCAGGATGATCAGCAGCAGTGAGAACACCAGGGGCTGCAGGGGGCGTTTGCCGATGAAAGTGGGCATGATGAAGGGGGGCGACGGGCAGGCAGACGCCAACGATCAAGTCCCGTGCCGAGCGTCCGGACGGAAGCGTGCGGCATCGAGGCGCTGCCATCCGCGATGTGTCGGGCGGTCGGCCATTGTCAGCGAAATTGTCAACGAGTATGACGCCAAACGTGCCGGCTTCCAAGTCGCGGCCGGGCCGGCGTGGCGGGCGGCAGGGCGGATGGGGGCCGTGGCAGGCAGGGCGGCGGGAGACGCGCCGGATGCGATAATGCCGCCATTCTTTTCCAGATCTTTCTTTTCGTATCCAACATGGGACCGAGGCCAACCCAGCCCGAGAATGGCGACCTGTTCCGGCCGCCCCTGCAGGAGCAGCTCAATCCCCAGCATCCGCTGATCGTGATGGCCGAGCGGCTCGACTGGGCGCGGGTGGAAGCCCTGGGGCGCAGCCTGTTCCGCTCCCATACCGGGCGGCCGGCCAATCCGCCCCGGCTGATGGCCGGCCTGCTCTATCTGCAGCAGGTCTTCGTGCTTTCCAACGAGGACGTGGTGGCGATGTGGGTCGAGAACCCCTATTGGCAGGTGTTCTGCGGCGAAAGCTATCTGCAGATCGAGCCGCCGATCGACCCCTCCAGCCTGACGCGCTGGCGCCAGCGTCTGGGGGAGCGCGGCATGGCGAAGCTGTCGGCGCTGATGCAGGCGGCCGCCGATCACAGCCCGCAGCTGGCCGCCGTCACGCTGCGTGCCGCGCCGATGCTGCGCGGCGAGGCGCAGCCTGCCCCGCAGACGGGGCTCAAAGCCGCGCCGGTGCTGGAGGCGCTGCTGGCGCCATCGGCAGGCACTGACACGCCGGCGGCATCCCCGGGCGGAACAGGCGAGCCGGCAGCGCCGGTCGCAACGCTGGCGGCAACTGCCCAGGCGGGCGTCGGGTCTGAGCCGCGAGCGGCCGAGGGCGCGGGGGGCGACGATGAGGGGGCAAGGGGCGTGATGGGTGTGATGGGCTGTCCGCGCTGCAACCCGATGGCCGGCGCGGCTGCGGCCGGGCTTCAGGCTGGCAGTGCCGGCGGTGGCGACGGGAGAGGCGCTGGCAACGCCACGCTGGGCCGGGCAGTCAGCGCGCGGGCCGCCGCCAACGCGCCCAAGAACACGGCCA
>JBHADS010000592.1:0-3689 GCA_041855185.1 Lautropia sp.
GCTCTACAATCGATGGCAGCTTGCAGCCTGTTCGCGGGAGAACGATATGAAATTCATCGATGAAGCACGGATCGAGGTGATCGCCGGTTCCGGTGGCAATGGTGCGGCTTCGTTCCGCCGCGAAAAATTCATTCCCTTCGGCGGGCCGGATGGCGGCGATGGCGGCCGTGGTGGCTCGATCCTGGCTGAAGCTGACCGTAACATCAACACGCTGGTCGACTTCCGGTACACGCGGAAGTTCCAGGCGCGCCGTGGAGAAAATGGCCGGGGTTCCGACCAGTATGGCAAGGGCGGTGACGACATCGTGCTGCGGATGCCGGTGGGCACGCAGATCCGCGACGAGGAAACGGGCGAGCTGCTCTTCGACCTGACCTTGCATGGCGAGCGGGTAGTACTGGCCAAGGGCGGTGACGGGGGGCTGGGTAACCTGCATTTCAAGTCCAGTACCAACCGGGCGCCGCGCAAGGCCACCAAGGGCTGGCCGGGCGAGGAGCGCCGGCTGAAGCTGGAGCTGAAGGTATTGGCCGATGTCGGGCTGCTCGGCATGCCGAATGCCGGCAAGTCGACCCTGATCACGCAGATTTCCAATGCCCGTCCCAAGGTGGCCGACTATCCCTTCACCACGCTGCATCCGAATCTGGGTGTGGTGCGCATCGACGAAGGCCGCAGCTTCGTGGTGGCCGACGTGCCGGGTCTGATCGGCGGGGCCGCCGAGGGGGCGGGCCTCGGGCACCGCTTTCTGCGCCATCTGCAGCGCACCCGTCTGCTGCTGCATCTGGTCGATGTCTTCCCTTTCGACCCGGACCGGGATGTGGTCGTGGAAGCGCAGACGATCATCGAGGAACTGCGCAAATACGATCAGGAACTCTACGAGAAGCCGCGCTGGCTGGTGCTGAACAAGGTCGACATGATGGAGCCGGCCGAGGTGGCGGAGGTGCGCGAGCGGCTGGTGCAGGCGCTCGACTGGCAGGGGCCGGTCTACGAGATCTCGGCCATCGCCGGCCAGGGCTGCCGTGAGCTCTGCTATGACATCTGGGGCTTTCTGGAGACGCTGCGTCCGCCGGAGGTGGTCGATCCGGATGTGCGCTTCGAGCGGATAGAGCCGGAAGGCGGAGCGGAACCCCGGTTCGGATCGGACGAGGCCGGGCAGGCATAGCGGCATGGCCGCGTGATATCAGCCAAGGGGCTGTCTGGACATTCCTTGACGCCCAGGATGGCCCCGTTGCCTGCCGGGCACAGGCCCGTGGCGCTGAGGTGCGTCTGGCCACACACTGCCTGCCTTGGGCGATGTCGGAACAGACGGAAGCATTTTTGAAGGAGAGCAAGCCGTGTCGATGATGAAGGAGCCTGCGCATCGGTGGGTGATCAAGGTAGGGTCGTCACTGGTGACGCGAGGCGGTCAGGGAATTGATCAGGCCAAGCTCGACCATTGGAGCGATCAGATTGCCGCGCTGCGGGCTCGGATGGCCGAGCGCGCGCACGAGCAGGCGTCGCAGGAAGGGGGCGAGCCGGCGCGCATCCTGCCCGAGATCATTCTCGTTTCGTCCGGAGCCATCGCTGAGGGCGTCAAGCGGCTGGGCTGGGCACGTCGGCCGCGTGAGGTGGCCGAGCTGCAGGCCGCCGCCGCCATCGGTCAGATGGGGATCGTCCAGGCCTATGAAACCAGCTTCCGGCGTCACGGCATCGTCACGGCACAGGTGTTACTGACACACGAGGATCTGGCCGACCGGCGGCGCTACCTGAATGCCCGTTCGATGCTGAATCGGCTGCTGGCGCTGGGGGTGGTGCCGATCATCAACGAGAACGATTCGGTGATCACCGACGAGATCAAGGTCGGCGACAATGACACGCTGGGGGCGCTGGTCAGCAATCTGACCGAGGCGGAATGGCTGGTGATCCTGACCGATCAGCAGGGGCTGTTCACCGCCGACCCGCGCAAGAACCCCGATGCCGTGCTGTTGCAGGAAGTGCGTGCCGGCGACCCCGAGCTGGAGAAGATGGCGGGCGGCGCCGGCAGCAGCGTGGGCACCGGTGGCATGCTGACCAAAGTGCTGGCAGCGCGGCGGGCAGGCCGCAGCGGCACCTCGACGATTGTCTGCTCGGGCCACGAACCGGATGTGCTGCAGCGTCTGATGGCCGGCGAATCGATCGGGACGCGCTTTGTCGCGCCTACGCAGCGGCTGGCCGCCCGAAAGAAGTGGATGGCCGACCACCTCCAGGTGCGTGGGCGGTTGCGGGTGGACGCCGGAGCGGCGCGTGCGCTGCTGTCCGGCGGGCGCAGTCTGCTGCCGGTGGGCGTGGTGGCGGTCGAAGGTGATTTCGGTCGGGGCGAACTGGTGTCGGTGCTGGATCAGGAAGGACGCGAACTGGCTCGGGGGCTCGTCAACTACGCAGCCACCGACGCACGCCGGCTGATCGGCCAGCCCTCGTCACGGATCGAGGCCATCCTCGGCTTCATCGAAGAGCCGGAATTGATCCATCGGGATAACCTGGTGCTGCGCTGAAACGCCGCCAAGCGGGCTGAGGGGGAGGCGGGGCTGTCGCTCCTGTTCCTTGGCCCTCGCAGGGCAGGGAACGCGCCTCACAGTGACTGCGTTGCGGCTTTGTGATGTATGGCACAGCCTGCTCGTCCTGTGTGTTTGTACGATCTCCCCAGTGCTTTGAGTGAGGTCGCTTTCGTCGCTCCGCCTGATATTGGGTGATTCGAGTATTCGATACGGCAAGCTCGGCTATTCGATCTGTAAACTAGGCTGGACACCTAGAATTCCGGCCTAGTGCCGCTGGTTCCTAAATATCTCTAATCTTTTCGAAAAGTCTTCGGCGTAACAGTTGCGCGTTGATCGAAGGGGCTTTGTATGGTTTTGTTCTGGCCGATATCGGATGCTTTTCATGTTCCGGAATCGATACGGTCGAATTTTTGGCTATCTGCTCGGCGATTCGGAGATCGTCTTCTGTTCAGTAGCGGATCGATGCGCCTTCCCAACGTGGAGTTTGAGGGACGCTGATCGTGCCCGTATCGGGCGCATTATTTGGTAGAGAGAATTGCAATGCATGCACGGGCTGATGAACGAGGGCGCTTTGACTACATCGTGGTGGGGGCGGGTACGGCGGGATGTGTCGTTGCCAATCGCCTGGGCGCTACAGGTGCCAGTATCTGTGTGCTTGAGGCTGGACCCGCAGATTACAATCCCTTCATTCACTTGCCGGCTGGCTATGTGAAGACGATCTACAACAAAAAGCTGACTTGGGATTTTCAGGTCGAACCCGGTCCCGTCGTCGGACGGCGTTTCAACCTTCCTCAGGGACGAGTGCTTGGGGGGTCGAGTTCCATCAACGGCCTGTCTCATGTACGTGGACAGCGAGCCGACTACGATGGTTGGGCGGCGCAGGGCAATCCGGGCTGGTCCTATGCCGAAGTACTTCCCTATTTCATGCGCTCCGAGCGCAAGATTGGCCCTGCTGACGAGCGTTTCAGAGGACGCAGTGGGGAACTGTCGGTATCGGAGCCGGACTGGCTGCTGCCGATTTGCGATACCTTCATCGAGGGGCTGGAAGAGCTTGGCATTCACCGCACGTCCGACTACAACGGAGCGACCCATGCGGGCAGCGGATTCTTCCAGCGAACCATCGGTGGCGGCTATCGTTGCAGCTCGGCCAAGGCCTTTCTGAAGCCGGCGATGAAACGCTAC
>JBHADS010000593.1:0-5545 GCA_041855185.1 Lautropia sp.
CCTTCTTGGCTTTGAGGATCGGCAGCGGACATTTCATGCCGGTGGCATCGACGGTCACGTCCGGTGCGGGCAGGCTTGCCCCATCGATGGGCTCTGTCATGATCTGGATACTCCAACAACAACGGACCCTGACGGCCCGTCTGTCCCTTCGGCTCCGAGGCCCGGCAGGGCGGGCTGCCGCCCCCACCGGGGAAACGTGGCAGGCGGCGGACTCCCCTCGCCTGCCGACGCTTCTCAGGCCGCCAACTGCTGCTGAACGCGGCTTTCGGCCGACTTCAGCGCAGCATCCAGCGCGCCGACATCGGTGCCGCCGGCCATCGCGAAGTCGGGCTTGCCGCCCCCCTTGCCGCCGACATCCGCGGCCACCGAGGCGACCAGCTCACCGGCCTTGATGCGGCCGACCAGATCGGCGGAGACGCCGGCCGCCAGCTGCACCTTGCCGTCGTTGACGGCGGCCAGCACCACCACCACCGATTTCAGCTTGTCCTTCAGCTGATCGACGGTGGCGCGCAACGCCTTGGCATCCATGCCATCCAGCCGCGCCACCAGCACGTTGGCGCCACCGGCCAGTGCAATCGCACGGGTGGCCAGATCCTGCCCCTGGCTGCTGGCTGCCTTGGCCTTCATCCGCTCCAGATCGCGGCTCAGCTCCTTGATCTGCGCCTGCATCTGGGCGATGCGGTCGGGCAGCTCGGCCACCGGCGCGCGGGCGGCAGCCGCTGCCTTGTCCAGCGCCAGCAGTTGTTCCTGAATCCAGCCCAGCGCACCTTCGGCCGTCAGCCCCTCGACGCGACGAACGCCAGCGGCCACACCGCCCTCGCCCGCGATCTTGAACAGGCCGATCTCGCCGGAGCGCGCCACGTGGGTTCCGCCGCACAGCTCGCGCGTGTCGGCCACTTCCACCACGCGCACGGTGTCACCGTACTTCTCGCCGAACAGCGCCGTGGCACCGATCCGGATGGCTTCGTCATAGGGCATCTGCCGGATGACGGTTTCCTGGTTGGCGCGGATGCCGGTGTTGACGATGGCCTCGACCGCACGGATCTCCTCCGGGCTCATCGGCCGGTTGTGGCTGAAGTCGAAACGGGTGTGCTCGGGATCGACCAGCGACCCCTTCTGCACCACGTGCTCGCCCAGCACGGCGCGCAGAGCCCGGTGCAGCAGGTGCGTCACCGAGTGGTTGCGGGTGGTCTTCTGCCGCAGCTCGGCATCCACCTCGGCCTCGACGGCATCGCCCACCTTCAGGCTGCCGGAAGCCAGCTGGCCGTGGTGTCCCCAGACATCGGCCTGGATCTTCTGGGTGTCGGTGACGGCAAAGCGCGCACCGGCAGCAACCAGCACCCCCTGGTCGCCCACCTGGCCACCCGATTCAGCATAGAAGGGCGTGGTATCCAGCACGACGATGCCGGCCTCGCCGGCCTGCAGTGCATCGGCCGGTTTGCCGTCACGGTACAGCGCCAGCACCTTGGCCTGGGCCTGCAGCGTGTCGTAGCCGACGAAGCGCGACGCCGCGCCCGAGTATTCGAGCACCGAGCCGCCCTTGAAGCGGCCGGCGGCACGCGCCTGTTCACGCTGGCGATCCATGGCCCGGTCGAAGCCGGCTGCATCCACCGTCATGCCCCGCTCGCGGCAGACATCGGCGGTCAGATCGAGGGGGAAGCCGAAGGTGTCGTGCAGCTTGAAAGCCGTATCGCCATCGAGCACGCCACCCGGTTTCAGACCCGCCAATGCCTGATCCAGCAGGCTCATGCCATTGGCGATGGTCTCGAAGAAGCGGGTTTCCTCACCTTCCAGCACTTCGGCGATCCGGTCCTGATCGCGCTTCAGCTCGGGATAGGCATCGCCCATCTCGGCCACCATCGCCGGCACCAGACGGTAGAAGAAGGGTTGACGCGCGCCCAGCTTGTAGCCGTGGCGCACGGCCCGGCGGATGATCCGGCGCAGCACGTAGCCCCGGCCTTCGTTGCTGGGCACCACGCCATCGGCCACGGTGAAGCAGCAGGCGCGGATATGGTCGGCGATCACCTTCAGCGAAGGGCTGCCTGCCTCGGGCTTGCCACCGGCTGCAGCCACCGCCTCGCTGGCGGCGGTCAGCAGGTTCACGAACAGATCGATCTCGTAGTTGGAATGGACGTGCTGCAGCACGGCAGCGATCCGCTCCAGGCCCATGCCGGTATCGACGCTGGGACGCGGCAGCGGATGCATCACGCCGGCCTCGTCCCGGTTGAACTGCATGAACACCAGGTTCCAGATCTCGATGAAACGGTCGCCGTCCTCATCGGGGCTGCCCGGAGGGCCGCCGGGAATCTCGGGGCCGTGATCATAGAAGATCTCGGTGCAGGGACCACAGGGGCCGGTGTCGCCCATCATCCAGAAGTTGTCCGAGGCGTAACGGGCGCCCTTGTTGTCGCCGATGCGCACGATGCGATCCTCGGGCACGCCCACCTGGTCGCGCCAGATGCCGAAGGCTTCGTCATCCTCGGCGTAGACCGTGACCAGCAGCTTGTCCTTGGGCAGCTTGAAGACCTCGGTCAGCAGTTCCCAGGCGAACTTGATCGCGTCCCGCTTGAAGTAGTCCCCGAAGGAGAAGTTGCCCAGCATCTCGAAGAATGTGTGATGCCGGGCGGTATAGCCGACGTTCTCCAGATCGTTGTGCTTGCCGCCGGCGCGAATGCACTTCTGCGAGGTGGTGGCCCGGCTGTACGGACGCTTGTCGAAGCCCAGGAACACGTCCTTGAACTGGTTCATGCCCGCATTGGCGAACAACAGGGTCGGATCGTCGTGCGGCACCACCGGGCTGGAGGCAACGATGGTGTGGCCCTTCGATTCAAAGAACTTCAAAAAATTCTGGCGGATGTCGGCAGACTTCATGGTGAGGGGAAATCCTGAAGGAATCAGGCATTCTACCGAAGCCCCCCGGCCATGTGCACGCGCACGCACCTCCCGCCCACGTCCGGACGCTCCGATTGCAAAGATTGACGGCTGAGCGCCACGTGCAGCCAGCGCCGGCCATCGGAATCCCGGGGGCACAGCCAAAACCCCGGGCCTGCGTCAGGGCCCCAGCCAATGCCTCGCCCCCTGCATATCCCCTCCCCGGCCAGCGTCTCTCCCCCTTGCCTCTGGCCCCCTCCCTGCGTCTTGCCCCACCCCGCTCCTCGGCCACGGCTTTTCCGGGTCTCGGCACGAACATCCGTGAAGCGCCAAGGCCCGTCGCTGCTGCCTTGATCACCCGATCGGCTCACTTCGGGCACAATGCAGACGAGATCGGGGCATACCCGGGACGCTTCCGGCGAGCCGGCACCGCACCCGCTGCCAGCGGCCATCAACCAGCATGTCCTCACGGACCGGCACCGGGTACATTCGGTGTTCCTGCCGGCCACGCCACGTCCCCGACCGACAGAACTCAGCAAACCGCGACAGAACCCAGAAAACTGCAGCACCCGCCCAGGAGGATCAAAGCATGACGACCGCCAACAGTCCCGCCCCCCAGCACACCACGCCCCGGAAAGTCGCCTTTCTGGGCATGGGCGTGATGGGCGCTCCGATGGCACGCCACCTGTCGAATGCAGGCCATCACGTCACCGTCTACAACCGGACCGCCGCCAAGGCCGAACAATGGCTGGCCGAACGGCAGGCAGCCGGCGCCGGCGAGCGCTCGGCCACCGCCTCCACCCCGCGCGAGGCCGCCCAGGGCGCGGAGATCGTGTTCGCCTGCGTCGGCAATGACGATGATCTGCGCAGTGTGGTGCTGGGCGACAACGGCGCCTTTGCCGGCATGAAGGCGGGCGCGCTGTTCGTCGACCACACCACGGCCTCGGCCGATGTGGCGCGCGAGCTGGGCGCCATCGCCGCCGAGCGGGGCCTGGCCTTCGTCGATGCGCCGGTCTCGGGCGGTCAGGCCGGCGCCGAGAATGGCGTGCTGACCGTGATGTGCGGTGGCACCGAGCACGATGTCGAGAAGATGCAGGCGGTGTCGGGCGCCTATTCCCGCGCCATCACCCGCGTCGGCCAGGTCGGCAGCGGCCAGCTCGCCAAGATGGTCAACCAGATCTGCATCGCCGGGCTGGTTCAGGGGCTGGCCGAGGCCATTCATTTCGGCGAGGTGGCCGGCCTCGACATGAAGCAGGTACTGGATGTGATCGGCAAGGGCGCGGCCCAGTCCTGGCAGATGGACAACCGGGGCAAGACGATGGTCGATCGGAAATTCGATTTCGGTTTTGCCGTCGATTGGATGCGCAAGGATCTGGGCCTGTGTCTGGCCGAGGCACGCCGCAACGGCAGCACCCTGCCCGTCACCGCACTGGTCGATCAGTTCTACGGCGACGTGCAGAACCTGGGCGGCAGCCGCTGGGACACCTCCAGCCTGATCACGCGTCTGGAGCAGCTGCGCAAGCCGCGCTGAACCCGGCGCCCTGCCCGGCACCCGAGGGGCGTCAATACTGCCGCCGCCAGGCAGCGCCCCGCCCGAACAGTTCCGTCAGCCGCGCCCGGTCGCCGTCGCGCAGCGCATCCTCCACCGCCGTCAACTGCTCGCGGGCAGCATCTGCCGCCCGCAGGCTGTGTTCACGGTTGTGCAGCAGGATATCGGCCCACAGCTCGGGCGAGGAGGCTGCGATCCGGGTCATGTCGAGGAGCCCCGAGCCGGCATGAGCCCCCGCCGGCGGCGCCCCCCGGTCGGCGGCAACGGCTGCCGCCAGCGCAAACGCCATCGCATGGGGCCAGTGCGAAACCTGGGCAAACACCCGGTCATGATCGGCCACCGACATCCTGTCGATGCGGGCACCCAGACACCGCCACAACGCAGCCAGCCGCTCGACCACGGCCGGCGAAGACTCCGGCAGCGCGCTCAGCACGACGCTGCGGCCCTGGAACAGCGTAGCGCTGCCCGCATCCGGCCCAGCCTTCTCGCTGCCGGCAATCGGATGGCTGAGCACGCAGCGCGCCAGCAGCTCCGCCTGCCGGGGGCCGCTGGCCGCCTGACGCAAGGCGCCTTCGATGCCGCCCTTCACGCTCGACACATCGGTCAGCACGGCATCGGCCGGCAGATGCGCGAGCACCTCGGGCAACAGCGCGCAGTTCACCGAGATCGGCGCGGCCAGCACCACCAGATCGGCAGCCGCCACGGCCTCGGCCACCGACGCAGCCTGGCGATCGAAGAGCCCCAGCGCCATCGCCCGCGACAGATCCGGCTCCACGCCAAAGGCGATCCGCGCCACACCGGGCAGACGTTCGCGCAGCGCCGCCGCCACCGAAGCGCCCAGCATGCCGGTGCCCAGGATGGCGACACGGCAAAAGCCCGGGTCGGCGGGCCGGCTGCCTCCCTGCCCCGACGCAGCCGCTGCGGCAGAACTCATGCCGAGCGCCCCAGAATGCGTCGCAGCGCCGCCAGGAAAGTCTGGTTTTCCTGCGGCAAGCCCACCGACACCCGCAACCATTCCGGCAGCCCGTAGTTGCCGACCGGGCGCACGATCACCCCGGCCCGCAGCAGCGCATCGTTGATCGCTGCGGCATCACCAACGCGGACCAGCACGAAATTGCCCTTCGA
>JBHADS010000594.1:0-3776 GCA_041855185.1 Lautropia sp.
AATTCCAGCAGATGCCAGCGAGTTCCCTGCAACGCCAGCTCGGGCGCTGCGGCCTTGCGATCGTGCCCGCCCTGCGCGGTCGGGCGTGCCTTGGGATCTGCACCGGCCGCCGTCTGCGAGCCGGTCTGCTGCGTACCCACACAGGCGGCCAGCCCAACCGCCACCACCACGAGACTCAAGCGCCCTGCCAAACCGATACGACTGCGCCCCGCCGCCATCCGATCCTCGCCCCGCATGGGCACGGACGACACAGATAATTTCAGCGAATGTTTGAACACCGGATCGAGCCTCCTTTCTGGATGCAGGCTGACAGCGACGATTGATGGAAGAAGTTTAACATTCAACCTTTGGCAAGCCCGCCGGGCCACACAGGTCGATTCAACGACGAAAATGTCGTCAGCCGCTGAAAAATACCGTAAGTTCGGTCACGAAGCGCTACAGCGGACAGCGAAAATCTCCCAACGGACGTTATCGACCGTTCGGCTGCGCACCCGGGCCCTGGCACCTTTCGGCGCATCCCCCCAAAAGGCGCTTTCCGGGGCGTATCGCCCAGCGCACACCCGCACAGCCCCGGAGCCAGGCGGCAGTGCGACGCGTGCCAAGTTCGCCCCTAGGTACAGAATGGCAGCATCTGTGCCATATTGGGTCAGGAATTGCGCCATGATGGGACCGATGCCAAACCGATATCATGGTGCAGGCGTCACCGTACAGCCGTCCCTCGCCACGTCATCGCGCACCGCGGCGACCGCAGCGCGATCCAACCCCGCCCATCGATCTGGCCGCAACCACCTCGATCCGGGTTTTCGATAGGACATTCCGATACATGACAGAAGCAAACGTGGTCATCTTTGACGAACCGACGACGGCCGACGGTCGCCGAATCGGTCATGCCACCCTGAACGCGCCGGCCTCCCTGAATGCACTGTCGCTGGCGATGGTCGAACAACTGGGGCCGAAACTCGACCAATGGATACGGGATCCCGGAATCGCCTGCATCATGCTCGACGGCGCTGGTGACCGTGCATTCAGTGCCGGGGGCGACATCCGCGACCTCTATCATTCGATCCGCCAGTACGGCTCGGCGCCAAACCCCTACGCGCAGCGCTTCTTCTCACTCGAATACGCGCTCGACTATCGCATCCACACCTGTCCGAAGCCGATCCTCTGCTGGGGCCACGGTATCGTGATGGGCGGTGGCCTGGGCCTGCTGTCGGGCGCCTCCCATCGCGTGGTCACGGCGCAGACCCGGATCGCCATGCCGGAAATCAGCATCGGCCTGTTCCCGGATGTCGGTGGCAGCTGGTTCCTGAACCGCATTCCGGGGCGTGCCGGGCTGTTCATGGCCCTGACCGGCGCGCCGATGAACGCCGCCGATGCGCTGTTCGCGGGCATGGCGGACTTCTGTCTGGACAACGAGTCGCGCGACAAGGTGCTGACCGAGATTCTCGCCAGCAGCTGGCACGATCAGCCTGCCGCCAACCGGGTGCAGATGACGCATCTGCTCAACCGCCACGAAACCGAGAGCTGCCCGAAGCCCTCCAATCTGCGCCAGCATTTCGACCTGATCCGCAAGACCGTCGGTCTGGGCAGTCTGAAGGACACCGCCGAGCACCTGCTGGCCCTGCCCACGCAGGGCGACCCCTGGCTGGAAACCGCCGTCGAGACCTTCCGACGGGGCAGCCCGACCTCGGCGGCCCTGTCCTGGGAGCTGCTGCAGCGCTGCCGCCATCGTTCCCTGGCCGACATCTTCCGGATCGAATACAACGTGGCGATCAGCTGCTGTGCCGCCCATGATTTCGCCGAAGGCGTCCGCGCCCTGCTGATCGACAAGGACCGCAAGCCGGTCTGGAACCCGGCCAGCCTCGATGCCGTCGAATCCTCGATGATCGAGAGCCACTTCCGCGATCACCACGAGATCCATCCGTTGTCCGACTGGCGCTGAAAGCACCAGCGCTGGCGCAGGCCGGCGCTGCTTCCGTCGGCCGCTGCTTGCTCAGTAGGGAGAGGCCACGCCGGGGCCGTCCGTCTCCGGCATCCCGTCGAAGAAATCGACGATGCCGGTTTCGAGCGAGTATTCGGCCCCGACCACCACCAGCCCTTCATGGGCAATCCAGTGCTCCAGCACCCGGGAGCCGTGGCGCAGATGGTCGGCCGCGGCGCGGATGTTGGCGCGCACCGCATGGTGCATCAGCCGATCATGATCATGGCAGAGTCCGGTGTCGAGCAGCGGCTCGACCGAGGGTCTGATCCGATCGACGACGGCGCGCAGATTGGGCGAGCGCCCCTTGACCGGCAGCCGCAGCTCATCGAGCGTGGCCGCCACCGCGCCACAGTTGGAATGGCCCAGCACCACCACCAGCTTGGTCTTATAGCGTTCGACGGCAAACTCGACACTGCCGATCTGGGAAGGGGCGACGATGTTGCCGGCAACCCGGATCACGAACAGTTCGCCCAGCCCCTGATCGAACACCAGTTCGGCGGGCACCCGGGAATCGGCACAGCCCAGCAAGATGGCAAAGGGCTCCTGGCCGCCCAACAGCTGGCTGCGCCGGGCATGGTTGGTCGCAACCGACAATCCCCCCAAACCGGCGACGAAACGCCGGTTGCCATCCTGTAATAGTTTCAATGCTTCGTGGGCAGCAATCATCAAGAACCGCGCTGCCCCTTGTTCGGGGGCCATCACGCATCAATGGACATCAACAGTCTGCCAGAATGCCGCAAGATTGCGTAACTTCCTGACATAACTCGTCATTATGCCCTGATCGCCCCTTCCCCCGCCAGCACGGCCCCCGGCGCGCCGGATGAACTGATTCGTTCCCGCGAAAGCCCCTCAGCTGCGCGCGTCGAGCCAGGCGCCGGGCCCGCCGAGTTCTCGATGCGCGCCGGCGCTCATTTCTGCGTGCTCGTCAGACGTGCACCCGCCATCTTGACGATGCCCTCCCGGCGCACCAGCACCGAGGCACCACCGGCCGCGCCGATGTAGTGGAAGCCATCGGCCACATAGGTCGGGGTCAGGCGGTCATCGAAACTGCCATCGGCCAACTGGCCAAAACCGTTGCTGCCCCAGGACCAGACGCTGCCGTCCCATTTCAGGGCCAGCGTATGACCGCCACCGGCCGCGACATCCGAGAAGCCTTCCCCGATCCGGACCGGCAGCAGACGATCCTCCCGCGTGCCGTCGCCGAGCTGGCCCAGCAGATTGTTGCCCCATGCCCAAAGGCTGCCGTCCTGCTTGATGGCGAAAGTCTGCGCCCGGGCCGCCACGACCCGCAGAAAACCCTCGCCCACCTCCACCGGCTTCAACTGGTCTCGATCATCGCCGATGCCCAGCCGGCCGGAGTCGCCGCGGCCCCAGGCCCAGAGCCGGCCGTGCCGGTCGATCGCCATCGAATAACCGGCGCCGGCAGCCACTTCCCTGAACCCCTCACCGATCAGCACCGGCTCGGCAGAAGGCTGCCGAGAACCATTGCCCAGCTCGCCGAAACGGTTGTCACCCCAGGCCAGCAGACGGCCGTCACGAGCAACGGCCAGGCTGTGCCGATCCCCCGCCGCCACACTGACGATATCCTTGGCGATCTGCACCGGCCGATAGGACTGCTGCAAGCCCGTCTTGTCCAGCCCGAGCTGGCCCTGACGATTGTCGCCCCAGGCCAGCAGACGGCCGTCACGGGCAACGGCCAGGCTGTGCCGATCACCCGCCGCCACACTGACGATATCCTTGGCGATCTGCACCGGCCGATAGGACTGCTGCAAGCCCGTCTTGTTCAGCCCGAGCT
>JBHADS010000595.1:0-3305 GCA_041855185.1 Lautropia sp.
ACCAGCGCGGGATCGGCCGGGGCCACGGTGGCCAGAAAGAAGTCCTTGTCGTTCTTGCGCGAAAACCAGCCCATGAAGCACCTCCGTTGAGTGATGTCCGGCCGATGCTATCACTTGGGCCGATCCCGTGCCGGCCGGAGACGCGGCCTCGCGAGGGCCATGCGCGCAATGCTGGCCAGAGAGCCCACGGTGGGAGCCCCCAAGCCCGGAACATCCGATGGCGAGGCGGAGCGGGCAGAACGCAGCGGCCTGCGATACCGAGCCGCGGCTCGGGCTCAGAAGCGCAGGCTGGCCTGCAGGTAGACCGTGCGTGGCTGCCCCAGATAGATGCCTTTGTTGTTGTCGTCGTAGGAGCGGGTGAAATACTCGCGGCCGAAGAGGTTCTTGATGCCTGCCCCCAGTTTCAGGTGCGACCACGACGGCCCGAAATCATAGGAACCGCGCAGGTTCCAGACCCCATAGCCTGGGATGCGCCCGGTGCTGCCATCCGCACTTTCGGCCACGGTGTTGGCATTGTCCGCATACTGTGACGACTGGAACTGGCCCTCGAAGCCCAACTGCCAGGCATCCTGCCGATAGCTGATACCGACCAACCCCTTGTGCCGAGACGAGAACGGCACCTGATTGCCCTGGTTCGGCCCCTCTTCGCGGATGTAGGCATCGACATAGGCATAGTTGGCATAGAGTTCCATCCCCTTCAGCGCCGGCATCCATTGATCCATCCGGTAGGCGATGGCGGTTTCCAACCCCTGATGACGCGTCTTGCCACGTGCGATCACGCTGTCGGTGGTCTGGCTGCTGTCGTACTGGTTGTTGAAGTTGATCAGGAACAGACCGGCCTCGGCCTTCAGTGGTCCCTGATCATAACGGGTGCCCAGCTCCCAGGTACGCGCCTTCTCGGGCTTGACCAGGCCCGCCGACACCCGGTTGGGCATCTGGCTGTACTGCACGCTGCCGAAGGAGCCCTCGGTGTTGGCGTAAAGATTCCAGCCCTCGTCCAGCCGGTAGAGCACATTCAGCGCCGGCAGTGCCGTGCTGTAGTCCCCCGCATACGGGGTGCCACTGAGCAGGTTGGTCTGCTGCTGATCGATGCGTTCGTAGCGGACACCGGGGGTGATCGTCCACAGCCCCCAGTCGATCCGATCATCCAGGTAGATGGCGTGCGCCTCGGTCTGGCCCCGGGTGTCGCGGTCGTTGCGGCTGTCGACCGTCGGCAACACACCGGCGCTGCTGGCCTCCCGGTAGCGAAGCTCATGGCTGGATTCGTTCACGTAGCGATAGCCGATGCCGACCTCGTGCCGACTGCGACCGACGGCGAAGCCCTGCGAGACCCGCCCCTCGATGCCACGCACCCAGTAGTAGCGCGGCGACAGTGACACGAAGCTGCCCTGATCGAGATAGCCGCTGCGCAAGGTACGGGTGAAGAAGGTATTGATGCTGATCTTGCGGGCATCCTGGCTGTAGTCATAGCCGGCCCCGAACAGGGTGCGGCGGCCCCAGAAGCGATCGATGGGGCGCGTCGACTGATAGGGATCGGCACGGAAGTCCGCCACGCTCAGCCCGCCCGGCATCTCCGCGTCACCATCGTAATACTGGGCGATGGCGTGGAAGCGGTGGGCCGCATTCAGCTGGTAGTTGCCCTTCAGGATCACGTCGTCGATCTCGGTCTTGGAATGCTCACGATAATCGGAGCCGCGTGTACCCGAATACAGCAATGCGCCGCCCAGCCCATTGTCCGCCGTCCCACCCACCAGGAAACTGGCGTTCTTCTTCCAGTCGTCCTGCGTGGACGCGGGGCTGAGTTCGGTCTGAAGATCGGCCGCCACGCCAAAGTCGGTCGGAATGGCGCGTGTCACGAAGTTGACGATGCCGCCGACATTCTGCGGCCCATAGCGCACGGCACCCCCACCCCGCACCACATCCA
This sequence comes from Lautropia sp., assembly GCA_041855185.1. Classification (GTDB taxonomy): domain Bacteria; phylum Pseudomonadota; class Gammaproteobacteria; order Burkholderiales; family Burkholderiaceae_E; genus Lautropia. The sequence continues at coordinate 1,925 of JBHADS010000595.1, forward strand.
CCGCGTCCATATTGCCCTGGGAGATCGGCCCCAGCGACAGTTGCGGCTGCCCATAGGGTGCAAAGGGAATCGGAATGCCGTCCATCAGCAGCGTCGAACGGGTGGCCAGCCTGGGGTTCAAGCCCCGGATGCCAAAGTTCAGCGCCATGTCGTGACTGCCCGTGCCATTGTTCTCGGGCGCGTTCACGCCGGGAATGCGGTTCATCACTTCCCGCACGGTGGTGGCACCGGCCTGTTGCACCTGATCGCGCCGAATCACATCCCGGGCACCAGGGTGCTCGACCACATTCTGCTCATCGGCCTCGCCCAGCCAGTCGCCCACCACCTTCACCGTGCCGAGTTCCGTGCGCTGCACCTCGTCGCTGGAGACCGCCACCCCGCCCGCGTCCACGCTGAGCGCCCCCTCCTCCTCGACCACCACGGTTTGTGCCGCTGCCAGAGAGACGGCCCCACTGGCGGCCAGCAACAGCATGACCGAAGCCAGTGCCCGGCCGACAGGACAAGCACCGGCGAACGCCCGCGTGGAAAAGGACGGCGCATCAGTCCCCGAAACGGGCACGCATGCGGACGAAGAGAAAACAGCAGACATCACCGGGCTCCTGCAGATAGAGGTGTCATGATTCGCGTAATTTAACAAATGATTCTCATCATCATAACGATATCCACTCTTTTATCGATAAAAATGCCGACACAGGCTTGCCATGGAAAGGCCGACGCAAGCTTGCACAGGCCCGAAAAGAAAACGGCGCCCCGTGGGCGCCGCCGCTCAGATGCTCAAAACCCGTTCAAGGCCCGTCAATGCCTGAACACTCAACGCTTGTCCAGCCGCCGGGAGATGTGGTTGCCGACGGTCTGGATCAGCTGGACCAGCACCACGAGAATGGCGACGGTCAGCAGCATGATCTCGGTCTGGAAGCGGTAGTAGCCGTAGCGGATGGCGAGATCACCGATGCCGCCGGCGCCGACGACGCCGGCCACGGCCGAGTACGACAGGAAGCTGATGCTGAGCACGACCAGCGCCTGGACGATGCCCGAGCGGGCTTCGACCAGCAGCACCCGCCAGATGATCTGACGCTCGCTGGCACCCATCGCGTGGGCCGCCTCGATGACGCCGCGCGGCACTTCGCGCAGGTTCTGCTCCACCAGCCGCGCGAAGTACGGGATGGCGGCCACCGACAGTGGCACCGAGGCCGCCAGCGGGCCGATCGAGGTGCCGACCAGGAAGCGGGTGATGGGCACCAGGGCCACCAGCAGGATGATGAAGGGGAAGGAACGCACCATGTTGACGACCCAGCCCGCCGCCGCATAGAGCCAGCGGTTCTCGAGCGACTGGCCCGGACTGAGCAGGAACAGCCAGATGCCGAGCGGCCCGCCCAGCAGC
>JBHADS010000596.1:0-3170 GCA_041855185.1 Lautropia sp.
CTCCATCCGACACGGACAGGCATGAGTCCATCGCTCAAGAAAGACATCAAGGTCGTCTTCTTCGACATCGACGACACCATCTACAGCAAGGTCACGGGCCTGTTGGCCAGTCGGATCGAAGCCGCCTTCGCGGGCCTGCGCCGCAACGGCATCGTGCCGGCCATCGCCACCGGGCGTGCGCGCTACATCTTTCCGGAACCGCTCGAAGCGGTGATCGCCCGCCAGGGGTTGCAGCATTTCGTCACCATCAACGGCCAGCTGAATCTGCAGGGCACACAGGCGCTGTCGCACTATCCGGTGCAGGCCGAGGATGTCGGCCGGATCGCCCGCTACTTCGATGCCCGTGACATCGCCGTCGGCTTTGCCGGCGCGAAGCACATGGCGGTCTCCCGTGCCAACGAGGCACTGATCCGCACGCTGAATCCGATCACCGAGAACTACACGATCGAGCCGGCGTTCTTTCAGGACAACCCGGTCTATCAGCTGATCGTCTTCTATCCGCCGACCGAGGATGCAGTCGTGGCCGAATCGGGTGTGCTGGACGGCGGTCGTTTCAAGACGGTGCGCTGGGCACCCGAAGGGGTCGATATTCTCGATCAGACCGGCTCGAAGATCCGTGGCATCCATGATCTGGTCTCGCGTCTCGGCCTGTCGCTCGACAATGTGATGGTCTTTGGCGACTCCCTCAACGACATCGAGATGCTGTCGAATGCCGGTTTCGGCGTGGCGATGGGCAACGGCCATCCCGAGGCCAAGAAGCATGCCGACTACATCGCCGGCAATGCCGACGAGGACGGTGTCTACCACGCCCTGGTCGATCTGGGACTGATCGAGCCCGCCTGATCGTCATCCTCATCCCCGTCTCCGGTCTCCGGTGTGGCCGGGGCTGGCGTGCGATGGACAAGACACTCAGGGTGTTTCTGGGTTATGGAATCTAAATAAGAATTATGATTTTTATCTTTAGTATCTAAATGGGTGCTCAAGACCGTTGCCAGCCCTGCGGCGGGGGGCGGCGCGGTGGCGGCTGGCGGGAGAAGCGGATGAAGGCAGTCTCGGTACATCGACGAAGCATGATCGCGGAGCTGCATGCTCTGCGCAGTGAGTATGCGCGGGCACAGCGGCATTGCAGCGCATTGATCCAGCAGGCGCATGCGCACATCCGGAGGCTGGAGGCCGAACTGATCCGGGTTCGGGCGAGACTCATCGCACGTGACACGGCCCTGGCCTGGGCGCGGGAGGATCAGGTGCGTCTGCTGGCCGAGGAGCTGGGGGCGGCCCGAGCGGCGGAGAGGCCCGAGGCGACGCAGGATGGGGGCAGGGCGCTGACCCGGGTTGCCGTGGTGCCCGACGGGCCTGGTGCTGACATCGCAGGACTTGAAGAACGTCTGCTTGAGGCCGATCTGGTGATATGTCAGACTGGTTGCCTCAGTCATCGAGCCTATTGGCGGGTGCAGGACTATTGCCGGCGGCATAATAAGCCTTGTGTCATGATGGCGGAACCGGATGCGCTCCGGGTGATACAGATCCATCGTCGCGCCAGCTCCGTGGTGGGGAAGCCATCAGGGAAATCATCCAACTTGGAGTACGATGCAGAAGATTGCACAATGCTGGATACTACGGTTCGCCAAGGTGCGATAGAAGAAGACAATTCGGTTGCGATCGGGAACCGGGATTCGAGCAGCACGCCATAACCAAAGCGGCCGACGATCGCGTCACGGGCCGTTTCAAGGTCGGCCGATCATCGGGGGTGTCGGTACGCAGCGCGTCCAGCCGCAGCGCAGAGCGCTCGTATCGATGCTTGGCTCGAGACTTTCATGTCAGGAAGGGAAATGAATACGCAGGATCAGGAGTTGCGCAGCGTGGGCCTGAAGGCCACGCTGCCCAGAATCAAGGTGCTGGAGATCATCCGCGGCAGCGAGGAGCGTCACCTCTCGGCCGAGGATGTCTTCCGTCGCCTGCTGGAGCAGGGGCACGATGTTGGCCTGGCCACGGTGTACCGGGTGCTGTCCCAGCTGGAAGGGGCGGGCCTGCTGAGCCGCAACGTCTTCGACGGCGGCAAGGCCGTGTTCGAGATGAACGAAGGCGATGAGCACGATCATCTGATCTGTGTCAGTTGCGGTCGTGTCGATGAGTTCACCAACCAGGTGATCGAAAAGGTGCAGTACGAGGTGGCCGAGGAGCACGGCTATCAGCTGACCGAACGGCGGCTGGCGCTCTATGGGGTCTGCCCGGCCTGTCAGAAGACCAGCGGTCGTGGTCGGAGCTGACCAGGTGATGGTTGCACAGATGGACCCGGCCACCGCGGAGCGTGCGGTGGCTGCGCTGCTGGGGCGTTCGTCGGCCTGGCCGCTGGTGGAGCCCGCGCCCACCCCCGAGGCGCTGGGCAAGGTCTTCGATCTGGCCTTGCGTGCGCCGGATCACGGAGGTCTGAAACCCTGGCGTTTCGTCACGGTGCAAGGCGAGGCCCGCAGGCACCTGGGCGACATCCTCGTGAACGCCGCCCGTGCCCGCGGCGAGGACAACCCGGATCGTTTCCGGACCAAGCCCGAGGCTGCCCCGCTGGTCATCGTGCCGGCCGTGCGGCTGGTGCAGGCAGCCAAGGTGCCCGAGATCGAACAATGGCTGGCTGGTGCCGCGGCCGTCATGAACATGCTCAACGGTCTGCACCTGCTGGGCTATGGCGGCTTCTGGGCCACCGGAGGCAATGCCTTCGATCCCGCCGTGCGGGATGCGCTGGGCTTCGGCGCTGATGAGCGTCTGCTTGGTTTTCTGTTCGTCGGCACGCCGGGGCAGAAGGTCGAGCCGAAGAAGCGCCCCGAGCATCAGGGCTTCGTGCGGGCGTGGACGGGCCCGACTGCCTGAGCGATGCCGCTGCCATCGGGCGGATGGGCCGCCCTGTGTACTTTTCCATTGCGCCTGTGCCGCAGAATCCTGGATGGTTCAAGGGGCTCAGGGGGCAACGCAGTGACGTGCGTCCAGGGCGGCTTTCGCGGGGACGAATACGTGTATGACACGCGCCAAGGACGGAGCCCGGATGTGCGAAGGTGCATGCGGGCCTTTGCGCGTCTGGGGTTTCATTTGAAAAGAGAGGTCTGAAGCATGAAGAAATGCCTTCGTTTCGGAATGCCGGCGCTGGTTGCCGGCGCACTGCTGTGCCAGCCGATGCTGGC
>JBHADS010000597.1:0-2975 GCA_041855185.1 Lautropia sp.
CCGGCGCATCGTCTCGATGGGCGGAACGCTGACCGAGATCGTCTATGCGCTGGGTGCGGGCGACCGGGTGGTGGGCACCGATCGTTCCAGCCTCTATCCGCCGGCGGCGCAGCAGTTGCCCAGCGTCGGGTACTTCCGCCAGTTCTCGGTCGAAGGCGTGGCTTCATTGAAGCCCGATCTGGTGATCGCCGGTGCCGAGTCCGGGCCGCCGGCGGCACTCGACGCCCTGAAAGGGCTGGGCGTTCGCATCGAGCTGTTCGCGCAGAAGCCTGATCTGGACGCGCTGATCGCCCGGATCGAGGAGCTGGGCGCGTTGCTGGATCGCCGCGCCGAGGCCCGCTCGCTGGTGGCCCGGGTCCGCGCCCAGGTGAAACCGGCCACCGCCACACCCCGGCCACTGCGGGTGCTGGCGCTCAGCCGCCACGCCGGCAAGCTGCAGGGGGCTGGACGTGATACCGCCATCGATGCGCAGCTGCGGATGCTGGGGGCGACCAATGTGCTGGCCGACAGCCAGACCGGCTACAAACCGGTGTCGGCCGAGGCGCTGGCCACGCTGCGCCCGGATGTGATCATCACCTCGCCGCTGTCGGCGCCGGATGGCATCCAGGCTTTCCGGCAGCAACCCGGCGTGGCTGCCACCCCGGCGGGGCGGCAGGGGCAGATCATCCTGCTGGACGATCTGCTGATGCTCGGCTTCGGGCCGCGGGTCGGTGAATCGCTGCAGCAGCTCAGCGACCGGATGGCCAACTGGCAGCCGGCGCCGGCGGTCGTTCAGGAGCGCTGAGCCCGTGCCCGCCTGGTCGTTGATGGGACGCCTGCTGGGGGTGACGGTGCTGCTGCTGGTGGTGTTGACCGGCTCGGCGCTGAACGGCGCCGTCGAGATCCCGCTGGCGCGTCTGCCGGATCTGTGGTCGGCGGCGGGCGCCGATGACCCGGAACTGCTGCTCTGGCAGGGCGTGTTCTTCGACATCCGCCTGCCGCGCATCGCCCTGGGCGTGCTGACCGGGGCAGGACTGGCGCTGGCCGGCGCCGTGATGCAGGCGCTGTTCCGCAATCCGCTGGCCGAACCGGGGCTGGTCGGGGTTTCGGCCGGCGGCGCCGTCGGGGCGGTGGGGGCGATCGTGGCGGGCTACGGCAATCAACCCCTGCTGCTGGCCGGCAGCGCCTTTGCCGGCAGCCTGGCGGCGACCTGGCTGGCCTACCGTCTCGGGCGTTCCTCGCCCGGTTCGGTCGGCATCCTGCTGGCCGGCATTGCCATCAATGCCTTCTGCGGCGCGTTGATCGGGGTGTTCACCTATCTGGCCGACGACATGCAGTTGCGCAGCCTGAGTTTCTGGAACCTGGGCAGCCTGGCGGGGGCCGATTGGGCGGGGCTCTCCTGGCTGGCGCCCTGGACGCTGCTGATGATGGGCCTGCTGCTGTGGCGCTGGCGCGCCCTGAACGCGCTGCTGCTGGGCGAGCGCGAGGCGCTGCATCTGGGCTTCGAGCTGAATCGGCTGCGCTGGCAGTTGATCCTGCTGGTGGCTCTGCTGGCCGGACCGCTGGTGGCGCTGACCGGCACCATCGGCTTCGTCGGGCTGGTGGTGCCGCATTTGGTGCGGCTGCTGGTTGGTGCCGATCACCGTCAGTTGCTGCCGCTCAGCCTGCTGTCGGGCGCCGTGGTCCTGTCGCTGGCCGACTGGCTGGCCCGTGTCATCCGGATGCCGGCCGACCTGCCGATCGGCATCATCACTGCGCTGCTGGGGGCACCTTTTCTGCTTCTGCTGCTGCGCAGGGAGGCACGATGATCAGGGATGCTCGATTGATCGGCGATGCACCGGGGCTGGCCGCGGCTGATCGGGCGGGGAGGGTGGCACGATGCTGACAGCCATTGGCGTGGCGGCAGCGCGTGGGCGCAAGCCGGTGCTGCAGAACATCGGCCTGAGCCTGCCGGCAGGCGAGGTGCTGGGCGTGCTCGGCGCCAATGGCGCCGGCAAATCGACACTGCTGGCCGTGCTCAGCGGCGAGCTGCCGCCTACCGCCGGCGAGCTTTCCTTGGGCGGACGCCGGCTGGACAGCCTGCCGGCGCGTGCGCTGGCGCGCTGCCGGGCCGTGCTGCCCCAGAGCCCCTCGCTGTCCTTCGATCTGCCGGTGGCCACCGTCATCGACATGGGGGCTTATCCGCACACCGATGCGGGTGCCCGGGGTGGAGGACGGGCCGAGGATGCCAGCACGCTGGCACGTGCCATCGAGCTGGCTGATGTCGGCCATCTGCTGACGCGGCGCTATCGGCAGTTGTCGGGCGGCGAGCAGCAGCGGGTGCAGTTCGCGCGGGTGCTGCATCAACTGCTGCTGGCCCGCCCCCGGGGCGAGTATCGTGCCCTGATGCTGGACGAGCCCACCGCCAGCCTCGATCCCCGACACCAGCTGATGCTGCTGCATGCCGTGCGCCGGCTGGCACACGATGAACAGATTGCCGCCTTGGTCATTCTGCACGATGTGAACCTGGCCGCCGCCTGGTGCGACCGCCTGCTGCTGCTGGCCGAAGGCCGCCAGATCGCGTTGGGCAGCCCCGCTCAGGTGCTGACACCGGCGCATCTGCGGCAGGTCTACGGCGTCGATGCTCTCGTCACCGACACCCCCGGCCGCCCCGGCCAGCCGCTGGTGGTGTTCGGGCTGCCGTCGGACTGAACCCCTGCCTGAGCGTGCAGGCGCTCGGCAGGGGCTGGGCGCTCAGTGCTTACCGGCGCGCACTGCGCAGGTACAGGAAGCCGCTTTCTCCTGCGACCATCGAGCGATCATCCACGATGTACTGGTCGACCCATTTCAGGCGCTCGCCACGCTGCCAGTTGGCGGGCACACGCCAGACGGTGCAGTGCAGGCGTTTGGCCGCCTCCGCCTCGTTGTGCCAGCACAGGCGGGCTTCGTCTGCGGTCGAGCCGGGCAGCAGCATCAGCTTGGTGAAGTAGTTGCCCTGGGTCCACTGATTGAGCACG
>JBHADS010000598.1:0-3308 GCA_041855185.1 Lautropia sp.
CATCCAGGCTGCGATCTTCTGGATCGCCACCGGCTTCCTGGCGGCGGGTCTGTTCCTGGTGCCGATCATCAACGGCGGGCGTGATCCCAAGTTCCAGAAACTCGGCGTCGATGTGCTGTTCTGGGCGCTGATCGTCGTGGTCGTCGGCTCCTTCGCCGGCCAATTCGTCGCGCTGAAAGGCTGGATGGCCTCTCACCTGAACTTCTGGCTGGGCCACCAAGGCTATGAATTTGTCGAAATCGGCCGCCTCTGGCAAATCGCGCTGTTCATCGGCCTGGTGCTGTGGTTGGTGCTTATGCTGCGCGGCATCTATGCCGCCCTGCGCGCGCCCGGCGACAAGAGCCTGCTGGTGCTGTTCACGATGGCTGCTGCCGCCATCGGCCTGTTCTATGCCCCCGCCCTGTTCTATGGCGAGCACACCCACATCTCGATCATGGAATACTGGCGCTGGTGGGTGGTGCACCTGTGGGTCGAAGGCTTCTTCGAGGTCTTTGCCACCTGCTCGGTTGCCTTCATCTTCTACAACCTGGGTGTCGTCAGCAAGCACACCGCCACCACAGCCAGCCTGCTGGCAGCGATCCTGTTCCTGATCGGTGGCATCCCCGGCACCTTCCACCACCTGTACTTCTCGGGCACCACCACCCCGATCACCGCCGTCGGTGCCATGTTCTCGGCGCTGGAAGTGGTGCCACTGGTGCTGCTCGGCTATGACGCCTTCGAGAACTGGACCGTCCAGCACAAAGCCACCTGGATGCAGCCGATGCGCTGGCCGCTGATGTTCTTCATCGCGGTCTCGTTCTGGAACATGCTCGGCGCCGGCGTCTTCGGCTTCCTGATCAACCCGCCGATCTCGCTGTACTACCTGCAGGGCCTGAACACCACGCCCAACCACGGCCACGCCGCCCTGTTCGGGGTCTATGGTTTCCTGGCGCTCGGCTTCACGCTGATGGTGCTGCGCTACATCCGGCCCTCGCTGCAACTGAACCAGCGTCTGATGATGACCGCCTTCGTGGCCCTGAACGCGGGGCTGGCACTGATGCTGTTCACCAGCCTGCTGCCGATCGGCATCATCCAGGCCCACGCCTCGATCAGCGAAGGTCTGTGGTGGGCGCGCAGTGCCGAGTTCGTCGAAGCCACGCCGATCATCCACCAGCTGCGCTGGTTCCGCACCCTCGGCGACGTGGTGTTCATCATCGGCGCCGCGGCCTTTGCCTGGCAGATCGTGCTGGGCCTCAAGCACCAGGAACCTGCCCGGGCCTGACCCCCAGGCTCCTCGGCAGCACGAGCAGGTCTTTAAAGAACGCCTGCCTCGTCCCGCGCCGGGAACAGGGCGCGGGGATCGCGGCAACGGTCCCCGCCCCGAACCGGACCCTCCGCGTGTGCAACACGCTCCCGGCCTTCAGCAAACGGCATCCGCTCCCGGCATGCCGTTTTTTTTGTGCCTGAAATCGGCGGCTCATCGAAACAACCGCCCGCCGTTCGGCGGGCCAATGTCATCCATCGCAGCCGTTCTGCCGTTCAATAGCGCATGGGCGTGTCATGCCCGTGGTCACACCTGCGCAGTACGCCCGGCGCACACAGGGCAAGGCATCCTGCACGCGCCGCAGCCCAGCCGGCGGTGCGGGGCGGGCCACGCGGACGTGATCAGGTGCATGGCACGTCAAAAGATACGTCCTCTTGATCTTCACAGAACATCATGTCCAGACCTCTCTCATCGCCCCCGAGGCCGAATACGGTCCCGGCCGACCAGCCCTCCCGCCCCCGCCTGCTGGCCCTGCTGATTGCCCTGAGCCTGGGCCTCGGCCTGAGCGGCCCCACAGCGATGGCCCGCGAGAGTGCTCCTCCGGCTCCGGTGACGGGTGTCGAACAGCAGGCCGCGCCACAGACGCTCGCCGGGCTGCCGATGCTGCAACAGGTCTCGGGCGTCAGCGAATACCGGCTGCCCAACGGACTGACGGTGCTGCTCAGCCCCGATGCCGCCAAGCCCACGATGACCATCAATCTGGTCTACAAGGTCGGTGCCCGCCAGGAAGGTCCGGGCGAAGCCGGCATGGCCCATCTGCTCGAACACATGCTGTTCAAGGGCACGGCAGCCACCCCCGACCCGAAGAAGGAGCTGACCCGGCGCGGCATCGAATGGAACGGTACCACCTGGTACGACCGTACCAATTACTTTGGACAGTTCAACACCGATGACGCCACCCGCGACTGGATGCTCAGTTGGCTGGCCGACACGATGGTGAACGTCAGGGTCACGCCCGGCGCCCTGCAGAGCGAGCGCCCGATCGTCATCAACGAGATGCAGGCCCGCGACAACAACCCCGCCTCGGCGCTGTATCAGGAGCTGATGGCGGCCGCCTACGATTTCCACCCCTACAGCCGGGCCGTCATCGGCACCGAATCGGATCTGGACAATGTCTCGGCCGACAGCCTGCAGGCGTTCTATCGGAAGTATTACCGGCCCGACAATGCGGTGCTGATCATCACCGGCCACTTCGACCCCGCCGAGACCCTGGCGGCCGTGCAGAAGAGCTTCGGCCCGATCCCCCGCCCCGACACCGCGCTCCCGCAGTCCTACACCCTCGACCCCGCTCAGCAGGGCGAACGGGAGGTGGTGCTGAGGCGTGTCGGCGGCGTGCCGATGCTGCTGGTCGGCTACCACTCGCCGGCCGCCGCCTCGCGCGACAGCGCCGCGCTGACGGTGCTGGCCGACATGCTGACCCGCGAGCCGGATGGCGTGCTGTATCAGCGTCTGGTCCAGAGCGGACTGGCCGTCAAAGTCGGCGCCTCGCTGACCGATCTGCACGACCCCGGCATGATGGTCCTCAGCACCACGCTGGCCTCGGAGGCCAAGCGCCAGCAAGCCTGGGAAGTGATGCGCAAGGTGCTGGAGAACGAGCTGCCGCTGACCCAGCAGAGTCTGGATCGCAGCAAGCGGGACTACCGCAACTTCTTCAAGCGGATGGAAGAAGACCCCGACACGCTGGCGATGGAGCTGACCGAGGCCGTGGCCGCCGGGGACTGGCGCCTGTTCTTTGCCCAGCAGGACTGGGTGGAGCAGCTGACGCTGGCCGATGTGCAGGCCGCCGGCAAGCGCTGGCTGCTGCGCGACAACCGTACCCTGGCCTGGTATCTGCCCACCCAGCAGGCCAACCGTGCGCCCCAGCCCAGCCGGCCCGACATCGCGGCACTGCTGAAGGACCACGCCTGGAAACAGGCGGAAGCCTTTACCCCCGACGTGGAACTGACCCCGGCCTCGATCACCGAGAAGACCCTGAGCGGTCAGTTGGACAGCGGGCTGCGCTACG
>JBHADS010000599.1:0-2754 GCA_041855185.1 Lautropia sp.
AGCTGTTGCAGCGCTGCCGCCACCGCTCCCTGGCCGACATCTTCCGGATCGAGTACAACGTGGCGATCAGCTGCTGCGCCGCCCACGATTTCGCCGAGGGCGTCCGCGCCCTGCTGATCGACAAGGACCGCAAGCCGGCCTGGAACCCGGCCAGCCTCGATGCCGTCGAATCCTCGATGATCGAGAGCCACTTCCGCGACCACCACGAGATCCATCCGCTGTCCGACTGGCGCTGAAGCCATCGGCGCTGCCCGCGCGACTCATCGGCCTCCGGAATCATCCCCGGAGCGCCTCGCCGACAGCCCGCTTTCTCCGCGGGCGACTGCCTCAGCCGCCTGCGTGGACCACGGCTGCCTCCGCCGGCCGCTGCCTGCTCAGTAGGGCGCCGTCACGCCGGGAGCGTCTGTCTCCGGCATGCCGTCGAAGAAATCGACGATGCCGGTTTCGAGCGAGTATTCGGCGCCCACCACCACCAGCCCTTCGTGGGCGATCCAGTGCTCCAGCACCCGCGAGCCGTGGCGCAGATGGTCGGCCGCGGCGCGGATGTTGGCGCGCACCGCATGGTGCATCAGGCGGTCGTGATCATGGCAGAGCCCGGTATCGAGCAGTGGCTCGACCGAAGGCCGGATCCGATCGACGACGGCACGCAGATTGGGCGAGCGCCCCTTGACCGGCAGTCGCAGCTCGTCGAGCGTGGCGGCCACTGCGCCACAGTTGGAATGGCCGAGCACCACCACCAGCTTGGTCTTGTAGCGTTCGACGGCAAACTCGACACTGCCGATCTGTGAAGGGGCCACGATATTGCCGGCCACCCGGATCACGAACAGTTCGCCCAGCCCCTGATCGAACACCAGCTCGGCGGGCACCCGGGAGTCGGCACAGCCCAACAGAATGGCAAAGGGCTCCTGGCCGCCCAGCAACTGGCTGCGCCGGGCATGGTTGGTCGCAACCGACAATCCCCCCAGACCAGCGACGAAACGGCGGTTGCCGTCCTGTAAAAGTTTCAATGCTTCGTGGGCAGCAATCATCAAGTACCGCGCTGCCCCTTGTTCGGGGGCCATCACGCATCAATGGACATCAACAGTCTGCCAGAATGCCGCAAGATTGCGTAACTTCCTGACATAACTTGCCATTATGCCCTGATCGCCCCTTTCCCCGCCAGCACGGCCCCTGAAGCGGGCCATGACGGATTCTCCCCGCCAACGCCCCTCAGGGCATGCCGAACATGTGGCCGAGCCAGCTGAATCCTCGATACCCACCGGGCTTCATTTCGGCGTGCTCGTCAGCCGTGCACCTGCCATCTTGACGACGCCCTCCCGGCGCACCAGCACCGAGGAGCCGCCCGCCGCGCCGATATAGTGGAAGCCATCGGCCACATAGGTCGGGGTCAGACGGTCGTCGAAACCGCCATCGGCCAACTGGCCAAAACCGTTGCTGCCCCAGGACCAGACGCTGCCATCCCATTTCAGGGCCAGCGTATGACCACCGCCACCCGCCACATCCGAGAAGCCCTCCCCGATCCGGACCGGCAGCAGACGATCCTCCCGCGTGCCGTCACCGAGCTGGCCCAGCAGATTGTTGCCCCATGCCCAGAGGCTGCCGTCCTGCTTGATGGCGAAAGTCTGCGCCCTGGCCGCCACGACCCGCAGAAAACCCTCGCCCACCTCGACCGGCTTCAACTGATCACGATCATCACCGATGCCCAGCCGGCCGGATTCGCCACGCCCCCAGGCCCAGAGCCGCCCGTGCCGGTCGATCGCCATCGAATAGCCGGCGCCGGCCGCCACTTCCCGGAAGCCTTCGCCGATCAGCACCGGTTCGGCAGAAGACTGGCGACTGCCATTGCCCAGCTCACCGAAGCGATTGTCGCCCCAGGCCAGCAGCCGTCCATCCCGGGCAACGGCCAGGCTGTGCCGATCGCCCGCCGCCACGCTGACGATATCCTTGGCGATCTGCACCGGACGATAGGATTGCTGCAGACCCTCTTTGTCCAGCCCGAGCTGGCCCTGACGGTTGTCCCCCCAGGCCCACAGGTCGCCCTGACTGTCCACTGCCAGCACATGCGCGCTGCCGGCGGCCATCGTCCGCCAGGTGCGCCCCGGCACCGGCAGGAAACCGGCGGCCTCCTTCGCCCCCGGGCCGATGCCCAGCTGGCCGAGCTGATTGTCGCCTCGCGCCCACAGACGCCCGTCGACTCCCAGCACCAGCGTGAAATCCCGGGCCTGAGCCACGGCCGCCATCGGCCCGACCAGCCCGGCCGGAACGTCGCGCAGCGATTCGACCTGCAGTCCCTCGACCAGCAGCGGCATCCGATGCTGCCACTCGCCGCTTCGCAGCTCGGGCGGCTGCGGCGAGGCGCTGACCGCCGTTTCCGGACCGACATAGGCCCGATAGGCCGAGCCTGCAAATGCCGCCGCACCCAGCAGCCCCGCAATACCCAGACACGCCAACACACCACCCGCAAGAACCCGATGGGTTCTCTCCCGCATGATCGCCACCACTGCACTCCCGAGAAGATTGAGCAGTGATTCTGGAAGCGGCCTCGTCAGCGGCCGAGCCCCCCGAGGTCGGCAGGCGGTGAACGGCGCGGGCCGGCCGTCATCCGGCCTGTGGCTGTCGAGTGGTCACAACAACGGACGTCGACGAAGAACAACAGCCCCTGTGCCATCCGGCGTTCATCAGGGCATCGCCCAGGCGCCGAGCTGCCACCCGGCCAGCGCCGGGGACAGCTTCGAGGCTGGGGCTGGTGCTGGG